>NZ_WWSL01000021.1:0-45043 GCF_009875845.1 Collinsella sp. BIOML-A6 | reverse complement strand
AGGTATCGGGTTCCCACATTCATCCGCACATGTGCGGATGAATGTGGGAGGTGTTCGGATAAAGTTGATAATCAAGGCCCGATACCTTGGCGCATTCGACGCTATACTTGCCCGGATATGAGACTTCGTCAGGAGGTATTTCGTGGGTGGCTGCTCTATTATCCTGTTCCTGCCACTCCTCATGGGCGTCGGCTTCGCAATGGTGGTCCTTCCCATCGCGCTCTGGATCTATGTGGTCTGGGCGGTCATCATGCTCGTGCTGGTGCTCGCGGTCTATATAGCACTCTCCCGGCGCGGGGTGTTTAGGAACTATGGCGAGGATACCGGGTGGAAGCACTATGCTGCCAGGGGAACGAAGTGGGTGCCGATCATCTCGATGGTCTATCTGCTGTTGACGGGTGGCGCGGCAGTGGCGTTCCAGTTCATGGGGATGAAGACGCTGTTCGGTGCTAATCGCTCCGAGCCGGCTTCCGAGCAGACTGCCGATGCCCGGAGCGTGAAGAGCGCCGTCGTGCCCGACGTCCTCCTTGCGCGCTCGGAGGATCTGCGATGAGGGGCAACGCGACGGGCATGCTCATCGGCGCTGCCGTCGCCGCCGTCATCGTCGCCCTGATCATGTTTCTTGCCGGCGGGGTCTTCGCGGACATCGGCGACGATCTGGGCCCGCTGGTACTGGCGCCGTTTGTCTCCATCGCGTGCACGATTCCCTACGCGGCGCTCTTCGTCCACCGCGGGCAGCGCGCCCTGGAGGCGGACCTCACGGACGATGACGCCTTCCGCGCCCAGGTCGGCCGCGTGCGCCGCACGCGGTGGATCGGCCTGGGGCTCTGCGTCATCATCGCACTCTCGTTCGCCGTTCCCACCGCTCTTGGCCACATGGACGGCTATGGGCAGAGCGCCATCGAAGCCTTCCAACATTTGGATGAGAACCGGCGCGACTACGACGAACGGTACGGCGCGGGCGCCTACGAGCGCGACCTCAAGGCCTCCGGCCTCTCGCAGGGCGATTTTGACGACATCACCTTCGGCACGAACCTGCACGAGGTGATTCGCATGGTCGTGAACCCGCTCGCCTTGGGCAACGAGGTATTCTGGGGCGCGCTGTTTTGCTGCGTGATTGCGGTTGGCGGCATCGAGGTCGCGGTGGCCAAGCTGGCGTTCGACCCGCAGATCAAGGCGCTGCAGTCGGCGCATAAGGAGGAGGGAGCCAGCGCGGGCGGCCCGGACCTTCCCGAAGACGTGGCCGCCCTGCTGACCCGCGTGGGCAACACACCGGGTGTTCACGCGCGGCCGCTGTGGGAACCGGGGTCGGTCGGCTCGCCGCGCGCGGATGCGGTAAGCTCGCTCATCCAGAGCGTCGGCCTCTCCCACGTGCGCCAGGGCCTCTTCTGCGGCCTGGCCTTCTTCATCTCCGTGGTCCTTTCGCTAATCGGCGTCTTCCTCGGCCTGGTCGACTAACGCACCTGAACGATGGAACCAGGGCCGATCTTTCACCGAGCCGCTACGCAAGGCGGCTCGTGCTGAAAGAACGTCTCTGGTTCGATTTTGCACGCGTTGACTGGGGCGTTGGCGGTTCTGTATGATGTATGCATGCAGAACGCATGCAATGTGCGAGGAGGGCAACTTTGTCATGGGTGCCAATATCGCCGGCTTCCTGAAGGTCGCCACGCCATGCTCGCCCAGGGCGTCTGCTAAATCTTCGCTCGATATAGCCCAACGCGGCATCAGCTGATGCGCCTAAGGCTCCCGACCATATCGGCCGGGAGCCTTTTTGATCTTTTGAGGATGGAGAATAACGTGCCATTTCCCTCGGCTCGGCACCGCCCTTAACTTGCGGTGAAATAGTTCCTGTTGTGGGCTTCTGGGCTATAAAACAGGAACTATTTCACCGCAACTTATGGATGGGAGGGAGGTTTTTGTGCTGTGGAAGGGCACGGCCCCTCGTTTGGTACACTTAAACGTACTGGACAAGTGAAGAGATGGGGGAGAACGTGCTCAAGTTCGGTACCTACGTCCGTGTTGGAAACGCGGCCGAAGCCTATGAGCTCTTGCAGAAGAACCGCAACAACAAGGTTGTGGGCGGCGGCATCTGGATGCGTCTGGGTTCGCGTCGTGTGGCGACGGCGATTGACCTTTCGGCCTGTGGACTCGATCAGATCGAGGAGACCGAGACCGAGTTTCGCATCGGTGCCATGTGCACCCTGCGCCAGCTCGAGCGTCATGTCGGGCTCAACGCGCTTGTCAACCATGTCTTTGAGTTTGCCGTCCACGATATCGTGGGCGTGCAGCTGCGCAACACCGCCACGGTGGGCGGCAGCATCTACGGCCGCTTTGGCTTCTCGGACGTGCTCTCGGCGTTTCTGGCGCTCGATTCGTATGTTGAGCTGACGGGTGCCGGCCGCGTGCCGCTCGCCGAGTTCGTGCGGATGGGCTACGTGCGCGACGTGATCGAGCGCGTCGTGGTCGTTAAGCACGACTACCGCGCGAGCTATGAGGCCGTGCGCAAGGCCGCGACCGACTTCCCCTCGCTCAACGTCACTGCTGCCTGGTGGGACAACAGCTGGCATGTCACCGTGGGCGCCCGTCCGCTGCGCGCGACCCTGCTGCAGGGCGAGGGATGCGGCCTTACCAGCGAGCGGCCTTCCGAGGACGAGCTGCGTGCCCTAGCGGCGTCCGTACGCGCACTGAGCTACGGCACCAACCTGTGGGGCTCGGCCGACTACCGCCGTCGCATCTCGGCGCCGCTTGCCGTGCAGGCCGTGCGCCGCGCCGCTGGTATTGAGCTTTCGGCCGCACTTGCCCGCGAGCTCGAGGGCGTGCAGACACCTCAGTTTGCCACGGACGAGTATTCCTGCCGCCGCGTGCCCGGCGTCGATTCTAGCGAGGTGCGCTAATGGCTGCCAAACTCATCGATCTTTCCTTTACGCTCAACGGCCGCAAGGTCAAGGTTCAGATTGCCCCCGACACCATGCTCTTTGCGCTGCTGCGCGAGCAGGGTTGCGCGTCGGTACGCTGCGCCTGCGAGACTACCAACTGCGGCCTGTGCACGGTGTGGTTCGACGGCGACCCGGTGCTGAGCTGCTCGGTTCCCGCCGCCCGTGTTGAGGGACACGCCATCACCACGCTTGAGGGTCTCAAGGCCGAGTCCGAGGCGCTCGCCCACGCGATGGCTGCCGAAGGTGCCGAGCAGTGCGGTTTTTGCGCCCCCGGCCTTATCATGAACGTGCTGGCGCTTGCCCGCGCCGCCAAGGAAGATTCGAGCCTCGTCGCCACGCGCGAGGAGCTCTCGCGCCAGCTTGCCGGCAACCTCTGCCGTTGCAGCGGCTACGAGAGCCAGCTGCGCGCCATCGTCCGCTTCCTCATTGAGTCCGGCGTGCAGGTGGGCTTCGAGATGCCCGAGCTGCCGGTCAATAACACCAGCTCTGACGGCGTTACCTACAAGCAGATTACCCACAAGCAGCCCAAGAAGGACTCGAAGGCCCTGCTCGAAGGCCGTCCGGTCTACACGGGCGATATGGTGCCCGCCGGCGCGCTCATCGTCAAACTCAAGCGCAGCCCCTATGCTCGCGCCATGATCCGCTCCATCGATACGTCGCGCGCCCTGAAGGTGCCCGGCGTGGTGGGAGTTTACACCTATGAGGACGTGCCCAAGCGCCGCTTTACCATCGCCGGTCAGAGCTACCCACAGCCTTCGCCCTACGACCGCCTGATCCTCGAGAACCTCGTGCGCTACCAAAACGAGGAGGTGGCGATCGTCGCCGCCGAGACCGAGGAGGCCGCCGACAAGGCGCTCAAGCTCATCAAGGTCGACTACGAGGTGCTCGAGCCCCTGCTCGACTTTACCCAGGCGCTCGATAACAACATCGTGGTCCACCCCGAGGGCGACGTGACCTTTATGTTCCCGCAGGGCGGCGACGTTGCTCGCAACCTGGTGTGCAGCGGTACCAGCGATTATGGCGATCTGGACGAGGCTTTCGCCCAGAGCGACATCGTCTTTGAGCGCACCTACACCAGCCAGGCCACGCAGACCGCGCCCATGGAAACCTTCCGCGCCTTCGCGACGACCGACGCCTTCGGCCGCATCTCGGTGACCACCTCTACGCAGGTGCCCTTCCACGTGCGCCGCATGGTCGCACAGTCGCTCGATATTCCGCAGTCGCAGGTGCAGGTCATCAAGCCGCGCATCGGTGGCGGCTTTGGCTCCAAGCAGACGGGCTGCTGCGAGATCTTCGTGGCGTTCGTCACCCAACAGACCGGCCGTCCGAGCTACTGCTGCTATACCCGCGAGGAGACCATCACCGCGGGCAACTCGCGCCACCAGATGCAGATGACCGTCAAGCTGGGCGCCATGAACGACGGCACCATCACGGCCATCGACCTGCACACGCTGTCCAACGCCGGCGCGTACGGCGAGCACGCCACCACGACGATCGGCCTCTCGGGCCACAAGAGCCTGCCCATCTATAACCATGTGAAGGCGAGCCGCTTTAGGTGGGACGCCGTCTACACCAACACCAACCGCGGCGGCGCGTATCGCGGCTACGGTGCCACCCAGGGCCAGTTTGCCGTGGAGAGCGCCGTCAACGAGCTCGCCGACATGCTGCACATGGACCCCGCCGACCTGCGCCTTAAGAACATCGTGCGCGAGGGCGAGATTATGCCGCAGTACTACAACGAGAAGCTCAACGCCTGCGCGCTCGACCGCTGCCTGCTGCGCGCGATGGATATGGTCGGCTGGCGCGACAAGCCGCTGGCCGTGGACCTGGGCGACCGCGTGCGTGCTCTGGGCTGTGCGCTCACCATGCAGGGCTCGGGCATCTCCAGCGTGGACATCGCCGGCATCGACATGCGCCTGGAAGAGGACGGCTTCATTACCATCGGCACCGGCGCCACCGATAACGGCATGGGTGTCGACACGATCCTGGCGCAGATTGCCGCCGAGGAGCTGGGCGTGGAGAGCTCGTTGATCGTGGTACGCGGCGTAGACACCGACGTGTCGCCGTTCGACGCCGGCTCGTACGCGAGCTCCGGTACCTACGTGACGGGCCTTGCCGCCAAGAACGCCGCGGCCGAGCTGCGCGGGAAGATTTGCGCCAAGGCCGCCCAGATGTGGGACGTTGACGCCGCCGACGTGGTCTTCGACGGCCAGTACGTGCGCCTGTCCGACGAGCGTGCCGCTCGCGAGCGCGGTCGCTTCCTTACGCTGCGCGACTTTGCCAACCTGCGTGTCAAGAACATAGAAGGTGGCGACGCGCTGACCTCGCACGCCTCTGCCTGCCTGCCTGTTTCGCCCCCGCCGTTTATGGCTGGCATTGCCGAGGTCGAGGTCGACAAGGCCACCGGCAAGGTGACCGTGGTGGATTACGCGGCGGCTGTGGACTGCGGCACCGTGATCAACGAGGCGCTCGCTCGCGTCCAGGCCGAGGGCGGCATTGCCCAAGGTATCGGCCACGCGCTCTACGAGATTGTCGAGCACGATGACCGCGGCCGCCTGCGCACCGGCAACTTTATGAGCTACAAGCTGCCCACGCGCCTGGATATCGGCAGCATTCGCGTGGCCTTTGAGCCGAGCTACGAGCCGACGGGTCCGTTTGGTGCCAAGTCGATCGGCGAGGTCGTCATCAACACACCGCTCGCCGCCGTTGCCTCGGCCGTCGCGCATGCCACCGGCCACCAGGTCCGCTCGCTGCCGATCACTCCGGAGAAAGCGCTGCTGGGGGAGTAGGCGAGGCGCGGCTGTCGCCGCTCTTTGACAAGCCCGGAGAAACTGCAGCCTACTTTTCGACCGAATTGTGGGCTGCAGGGTAGCTAATTTGGGACGGGGCTTTTTTAGCTACCCCCACAAGCGGGGTAGCTAAAAAAGCCCCGTCCCAAATTAGCTACCCTGTTCCGCTGTAACTCGTGGTGAGGTCGTGAGCTACAAACGTGTGCGTGCGCTTGTCGTTCGTATCTGCTATCATTCCTAGTCTGTGCGCTCATGCGGGCGTGGCGGAATTGGTAGACGCGCCAGATTTAGGTTCTGGTGGGATTCCCGTGAAGGTTCGAGTCCTTTCGCCCGCACCATCGCACCTGCGTCGGCTCCCGCCGTCGCGACTCTTTGTTGCATAAAGGTACCAGCACCTCAGATAAGCTGGGCAGTATGAGGAGGAACGTGTTGAACATCACCGCTTCTGACGTCAAGGACGCCAAGCTCACCGCTACGGTCACCATCCCGGCCGCCGACGTCGACGCCGCGATCAAGAAGGCCTACAAGGACACCGCCAAGAAGTACCGCTTCCCGGGCTTCCGCGCCGGCAAGGCTCCCCGTCCGGTCATCGACTCCGCACTTGGCGCCGAGGCTACCCTCGCTCAGGCCACCAACGACCTGATCGCCGCCAACGAGCCCGCCGTCCTCAACGAGCTGGACATCGTCCCCACCAAGAACGGTGACTACAAGGAGCTCGACCTCGCCAAGGATCATGAGGACTACACCTACACCGTCGAGTTCTCCCTGCGTCCCGTCGCTGAGCTCTCCTCTTTCGACGCCGTCGAGATCGAGATGCCTCCCGCTGAGGTCACCGAGTCCGAGATCAACAACCAGGTCGAGATGCTCCTCAACTACCGCGCTACCTTCGAGGACGTCGAGGGCCGCGCCGTCGAGGCTGACGACTATGTGACCGTCGACCTCAAGGCCGTCGAGAACGCCGACAATTTCGCCGCCGAGGGCCGCATGCTCATCGCCGGCAGCGACAGCAACCCCGCCGAGCTCAACGAGGCCCTGATCGGCGCCAACGTTGACGACGTCAAGACCGTCACCTGGACCGACGAGGCTGAGGAGGGCGAGGAGGCCGAGGCCCATACCGTCGAGGTCACCGTCAAGGGCATCAAGGTCCGCAACACCCCCGAGCTCACCGACGAGCTCGTCAAGTCCGACTTTGGCTTCGACAGCATCGACGCCATGCGCGACGCCATCAAGCTCGAGATCGAGCAGGACAAGGCTTCCCGCCTGCCGGCCGAGAAGGAGAACCGTTGCGTCTCCGCTCTCGCCGAGCGTCTGCAGCTCGACGAGATGGACGCCGACTACGAGCAGTCCGTCTTTGAGGAGCTCGGCCAGAACTTCCTGTCTAACCTTTCTGCTCGCGGCATGACGCTGGACACCTGGCTGCCCGCTTCCGGCCTGACCATGGATCAGTTTGTCGGCGACCTGCACAAGCAGGCCAACGACGTTGCCCGTGAGTCCCTGGCGCTCGATGCTCTCGCCCGTGAGCTCAAGATCGAGGTTACCGAGGACGACATCAACGCCGAGTTCGAGAAGGCCGGCGTCAAGGACGTCGAGGCTTCCAAGGCCGAGTTCATTGCCGATGGCCGCATGCCTGCCGTCCGTGAGTCCATCCGTCGCTCCAAGGCCGTCGATCACCTGGTCGAGAACGCCAAGGTGACCGAGGTCGACGAGACCGCCAAGGACGCCGAGTAATTCTCGCCACCTTTCCCGCGAGCGCATGGATGCGCCCGTGATGGGGTAAAGTTATAAGCCGGTTATCCGGTTGCTTCGTACGGTGCCAGCCAATGCATAGCATGCGGGCACCGTACGTCTGTCTAGAACCACTATTGGTCCGTAAGAGAAATGGAGATGCGTATGATCGCTAAGTTCGATTCCGCCCTCGTGCCATACGTTATCGAGCAGACGCCGCGCGGCGAGCGCAGCTATGATATATATTCGCGCCTGCTCAACGACCGCATCATCTTCTTGGGCGAGGAGATTAACTCTGTCAGCGCCAACCTGGTCGTTGCCCAGCTGCTGCATCTTGAGAGCCAGGATGCCGAGAAGGATATCTCGCTCTACATCAATTCGCCCGGTGGCGAGGTCTACTCCGGTCTGGCGATTCTGGATACCATGAACTTCATTAAGCCGCAGGTTTCCACCATTTGCGTCGGTATGGCCGCATCTATGGCCGCCGTGCTGCTTTCGGCCGGCGCCAAGGGCAAGCGCTTCTGCCTGCCGCACTCCAAGGTCATGATTCACCAGCCCAGCGGTGGTGCCCAGGGACAGCAGACCGAGATCGAGATCGTGGCCGAGGAGATCAAGAAGACCCGTCGCGAGCTCAACCAGATCCTGTCCGACGCCTCGGGCCAGCCCATCGAGAAAGTCCAGGCCGATACCGAGCGTGACAACTACCTGACCGCTGCCGAGGCCCTCGACTACGGCCTGATCGACCGTATCGTCACCTCGCGCGATCTCGCCGCGAAGGAAGCCTAGGATGGCAGGTAACATGCAGGACAACTTCGACGAGAACGGCGACCCCATCCGCTGCTCCTTCTGCGGAAAAGAGCAAGGACAGGTACGCCGCCTTGTTAAGGGTCCGACCAACATCTTTATCTGCGACGAGTGCGTCGCCGCATGCTCCGAGATTCTTGAGGAGTCGCTGGCTTCGGACTTTATGGACGCTGCCCGCAACGGCAAGCTGCCGGGTTTCCTCAACGACCACGGCCAGGCTGCGTCCCAGCCCGCTGTTGACCCCGAGGCCGAGGGCTTTGAGCTCGAGGACGACCGTCAGGTCATCACGCACGTGCCGACGCCGCACGAGATCTATGACGAGCTTTCGGCCTATGTTATGGGCCAGGAGGACGCCAAGCGCGCCATGTCGGTGGCCGTGTACAACCACTACCGTCGCGTGATCGAGGGCGGTGCCGCGGTATCCGCCTTAGACGAGGCATCGGGCATGGACGCCCAGTTTGATGACGATATGGACGAGGTGGAGCTCGCCAAGTCCAATATTTTGCTGCTCGGCCCCACCGGTACCGGTAAGACGCTGCTGGCCCAGACGCTCGCGCGCATCCTCGAGGTGCCGTTTGCCATCGCCGACGCCACCGCGCTCACCGAGGCTGGCTACGTGGGCGAGGACGTGGAGAACATCCTGCTCAAGCTCATCAACGCTGCCGATGGCGACATTGAGCGCGCGCAGGTGGGCATCATCTACGTGGACGAGATCGATAAGATCGCTCGCAAGGCCGAGAACCTCTCCATCACCCGCGATGTTTCGGGCGAGGGCGTTCAGCAGGCGCTGCTTAAGATTCTTGAGGGCACGGTGGCCAGCGTTCCGCCCACCGGCGGCCGCAAGCATCCCCAGCAGGAGCTGCTGCAGATCGACACGACGAACATCCTGTTCATCTGCGGCGGTGCCTTTGTGGGTCTGGATAAGATCATCGCCGATCGCGTGGGCAACAAGGGCGTGGGCTTTAACTCCGAGATCGCCGGCCCCACCTCGGTCGATGAGAACGACCTGCTGCGCCAGGTGCTCCCGCAGGACCTCAACGCCTTTGGCATGATCCCCGAGTTCGTGGGTCGTACGCCCGTCGTCACCCAGACGCAGGCGCTCGACGAGGACGACCTGGTGTCGATCCTGACCGAGCCCAAGAACGCCGTGGTGCGCCAGTACCGCAAGATGTTCCAGCTCGAGGACGTCGATCTTGAGTTTGACGACGCCGCCCTGCACGAGATCGCCCGCATGGCGCTCGCCCGCAAGACCGGCGCTCGCGGCCTGCGCGCTATCTGCGAGGACGTGCTGCAGCAGACGATGTTCGACCTCCCCAGCGAGGAGGGCGTCGAGCGCGTCGTCGTAACCGAAGCCTCCGTCAAGGGCGAAGAACAGCCCCAGCGCATCTACCGTTCGGCGTAGGGCACGATGGGTACGCCGAAGTACATCCAGATCGAGAACACGCTTCGGTCCGAGATCGAGAGCGGGCGCTTCGAGTCGGGGGATTTGTTCTACAGCAACGCCGAACTGATCGAGCGGTTTGGGGTGAGCTCCATCACCGTGATCCATGCGGTGAACGACCTTGTAAACGAGGGTCTGCTGGTACGCTACCAGGGCAAAGGCACCTTCGTTTCCCGTTCGCGCCGGCACCGTCCCGTGCGCATCTCGGAGAGCGAGCGCTTCTTCGAGGGCGGCGGGGCGGCCGAGACGCGGGTGATCGGTCTCTCGTTTCCCGAGGGCGATGAACGCGACCCGGGTGTCGTCGAACGCCTCGGGCTCAGCGGGAGGGGCCGATACGCGGTTATCGAGCGCGTGCGCCTCTATAACGGGGTGCCCTATCAGCACCAGGTGTCCTACATCCCGCGACGCTACATCAAGCAGGATGTCAGTCCCTCGTATTACGAGTCGGTGTACCGGCGTCTTCGGGAGGATTTCGGTCTGTTTCTGTCGCGCGAGGCGGCGCATGAGGTGATGCGCATCGTGATGCCCGCCGACGAGAGGGTGCGCGCCGCGCTCTCTCTCACCGAAGTGGATCCGTGCGTGCGCAAGGAGCGCTGCACGATGCTCGCCGACGGTACGGTTGCCGAGTACATCATCATGCACAAGCGCTGGGACTTCTTCGAGCAGACCATCGATGAGAGCGCTCGTTAGGCACGAGGGCTCTCGGTCTGGGCTGGCCGCTTCGAGTTATCTCCGGGGCGGCCAGCCCCTTCAATCGCGGCGCTATATGGCCGGATGGGAGAGCACGGTCACGACCGGCCTACCTACCACGAGTTCGCCGTCGCGTACGAAGCCCTCTTCGCGCCCTTCGAGCTCTCGGACGAGCCAGAAGCGCATCTCGTCGACGCGCTCCCGTCGCGCCGGATCGGCGATGAGGTCGTGTTCCTCACGGGGGTCGTCTGCCAGGTCGAAATAGCGCTCGACCCCGGTCTGGCTGAACCAGATGTACTTGTCGCGCGGGGTGACGATGTAGTGGTGCGACTGCTCCTCCGTGAAGGCGTGCTCGCCGTGCACGTATGCGCGATCGATCGGCGCCCCGTCGAGCACCTCGCGCGCCAGCGATGTTCCGTCTACCTTCGCGGGCACGTCGATGCCGCACAGGTCGAGAAGGGTGGGCATGACGTCCATGAGCTCCACGACGCTTTCCGACCGGTGCGGGACGGTGCGGGCAATATGCGTGCCCATGCGAATGAAGAGGGGGATGTGCGCGGCGCCCTCGTAGGGGAGGAGTTTGCGCCACAGCGAGTGGTCGAAGAGCATCTCGCCGTGATCGGACAGGAAGACGATGATGGTGTCGTTGAACGAGCCGTCGCGTTTGAGCGCCGATATCAGCCGTCCCACCTGATGGTCGATGTGGGTGATGGCGGCATAGTATCCTGCGAGGGCCTCATGACGCATCTCGGCGTCGCGGCAGCCGTGCACACTCGCGGGCATCATGCCATCGCGCTCGGTCGCCTCGGTATCATCCCAGTCGCCGCAGGCGGGCTCGCGCAGGTCCCGTCCGATATAGCGGTCAAGGTAGGATTGCGGGGCGTCGAGGGGCGGATGCGGCCTCACGAAGCTCGCCATCGCGAAGAAAGGTCGGGTCCGGTCGCGCGTCTCCAGGAAGCGGATCGTCTCGTCGGCCACCCAGTTGGTGGGGTGCAGGCGCTCCTCGAAGATCCACGGGTGGCAGATCCACGAGTTGCATTCGGGGCCCGTGCTGTCGATGTAGGCGTCTGGGCCGATCTCGGCGCGCAAGAAGCGGAGGTAGTCGTCGTGCACGTCCTGGTGCATCCAATGGGGGATGTCGCCGCCCTGGTAGCAGCCCAGATACCCGTCGTGGAGTCTCAGGGTCTCGAAGCCGCAGGCGAGGCGCGGCGGGTGCACGTGGAGCTTGCCCACGCAGGCGGTCTGATAGCCGGCGTCGCGAAACTCCTGGGGCATCATATGGGGGAAGTTCCATGAGATGCCGTCCTCATAGCCTACGCGGCCGTGATGGCCCGGCGTCTGTCCGGTGAAGAGCGTGGCGCGCGCCGGAACGCAGGTGGGGCAGGCCGAGTAGGCCCGGTCGAAGAACGTGCCCTGTGCCGCGAGAGAGTCGAGAAACGGTGTCTTGACGTCGGGGTGGCCGGCAAAACCGAGGCAGTCGCCGCGAAACTGGTCGCACATGATGAGAAGGACGTTGGGCCTTGCGGGCGCCTCGGGGATCTGGGGTCCGGGCATGGCTTTCTCCTTTCTACTCCTAATGGGATTTGTACTCTGTTGCGGCCCGTGCCGCAACTCTTAGCATGAAAATAGCGGTGTCCCCGCTGAAGGAGCGGGGACACCGCCGGGGAGATGGCGCGGGGGTCAGCCCTTGGCGATGATGCCCAGGGCTGACAGCGCGACGGCCGCCACGAGCGCGATGAAGATCATCTTGGTCGAGGTCATGCCCTTACGTCCGAGGCCCCAGTAGATGATGCCGACGATCGCTGCTGGCAAGAGGCCCGGGAGCACCGTGTTCAGGGTGTTCTGGAGGTTGACGCTCGCGCCCGCCACGCTGGGCGTGACCGTGAACACCACGTTGATGTTGGATGCGATAAGCGACCCGACCATGAAGATGCCGAGCACGCTCGCCGAGGCAGTGAGGGCGTTCAGCTTGTCGTGCATGGTGGTGATGAGCGCGGTGCCCGTCTTATAGGCGAAGCCGGTCTCCCACCAGCGCAGAGCGAAGGTGAGGATGCATTCGACGGTCCAGAGGATCACGCCCAGAGGGTTTCCCTCGAGGGCCATGCTCGCAGCGAGCGCGCCGAAGATCGTGGGTACGAGGGAACCGAAGATGGCGTCGCCCACCGATGCGAACGGGCCCATAAGACCGGTCTTGAGGCCGATGACGGTCTCCTCGCCCTCTGCGCCCTCGTTCTCCTGGACGGCGAGGTCGATGCCGATGACGAGGTTGTTGAGGAAGTTCGACGTGTTGAAGAACTGGTTCTCCGTCCTCATCATCTGCTTGAGCTCGGGGGTGTGGTCCCCGTAGATCTTGCGCATGACGGGCAGCATCGCGAATAGGTACCCCGAGCCCTGCATGCGCTCGTAATTCCATCCGAGCTGGAACCCGAAGATGCTGCGACGGTTGATCTGATTGATATCGGCCTTGGTGACCGTGTAGCGCTTCTGCGCCTGCTCGGTGTTAGAGCTCATCGTCATCGTCCTCCTCCTGAGAGCTGCCGGCATTTTCGGTGAAGGGCCGAGCGCTCTGGGCCTTATAGTGGTTCACGGCGACGTAGAGGCCCACCAGGGCGATGCCGAGCATGGGCATGCCGATGAAGTTTCCGGAGAAGCCGTCGACGACCCCTGCCACCGCCCCACCGATGGTTTTGACGCCGTTAAAGAGGTAATTGAAGAACACGGTGACCACGAAGCCGAGAATCAGGTAGTGCCAGTTCACACGGACGGGCAGGTAGCGCAGGAGGATGGCGAAGCCGACGGCGGGGAGCACCGCGCCCGCCACGCCGAGACCCGTGCCCAGCCAGGCGAGCGGCCCGTTGAGGACATCCATCATCGCCTGCACCAGGCCCTGACCGAAGGCAAGGGCGAGGGCGGTGGGAAGTGCGCGGGAGAGCGCCCATGGGGCGATGCCGTACAGGAAGTTGCGCTGAATTCCCGCATAGTCCTCGCGTTCGATCAGCGTATCTATCCTGTGCTGGAAGAACGTGTTGCAGAAGCGGCCGAGTACGTCGGCGACGGTGAGAATCGCGGCTACGGGCACGGCGATGGCGGCGAGCGCCTGGGACGAGTCCATGCCGAGCGCTACGGAAAAGGCGGTGGCGATGATCGACCCGGTGTTCGCATCGATATGGCTCGACCCGCCGAAGGTTCCGATGCCAAGTACAGTGAGCTGCATGCTGCCGCCGATGAACAGTCCGGTGACGGGGTCGCCCATAACGAGACCCGCAACCATGCCGACAAAAACCGGCTGGTTGGCGGTCTGCCACCAGTTCTGTCCACACACGACGGTGAATGCAGCCAGGAGCGACAACAGCAGTATCTGAAGTGCACCGATCATGATTTCCCCTCTCTGTTAGATGGCTGCTTACTGTATATAACTATATATTAAGTTGTTGAAAATGAAGACAGAGGGCGGTCGCTTTTGTCCGTGAAAGGTAGGAAAACGCCCTTGGACGGTATGGGTGGTATCGGAGAGGCGCCGCATCCCTGCTATGGGCGGTACGCCGGAAGGGCCCCGGCGGCTTTCAGAGGGGGTCGGGTGGTCCTGCGCGAACTCATACGTATGCGCACCTCCTCCGAGGGCGCCGAACGGGCGATAGCCGACTATCTGATCGCCCATCGCTCCCGGCTCGGCTCCTTGGACGCCCGCGGGATCGCGGCGGAGGTCCATGTCGTACGCTCCACGGTGGTGAGGTTCTGCCAGCGTCTCGGATTCGTCGGGTACGCATCGTTTCGCTTCGCGGTGCAGACGGAGCTCTCCTACCTCATCTCTCATTTCGAGGAGATCGACCTCAATTACTCCTTCGATTTCGGCGACCAGCGCCTGGTGATAGCCCATAAGATCGGTTCGCTCTACCGCGAGATCTTCGACGACACCTTGGGCATCATCGAAGATAACGCCATCAATCGAACCGTGGGCGAGTCCCATGCCCCCGTGGCCGCGATAACCTCGTTCTGCGGCAACTCCCTGAGCTGCCTCTCGGACGTGTCCCTGTACGTTTCCTCGCGCGTGAAACGGCGCGGGCGTGCAACGGGAATCGCAACATCGTTCAAAAAACAACGCTTCCGCCTATTATAAATCTGCAGTTTATATATGATGAGAAACGGATAACTCATCATATGTTCTGGTTCTGGGGGTACCGAGCAAAATGCAGCTGCAATTCATTCCGGTCTTCATCGTATGCTTCCTTGCCTCGCTTCTGGGTCCGCTCTGCGGAATCGGCGGCGGGGTGATCATCAAGCCCATCGTCGATGCCATGGGGGTTATGAGCGTGAGCGCGGTGAGCTTTCTTTCGAGCATCTCCGTTCTCGTGATGTCGCTCTCGACGCTCACCCAGAATGCGGTGAGCCGGCAGTCGGAGATCGACACCCGGTCCATGGTCCCCATCGCGGTCGGTTCCGCCGTCGGCGGTGTTTTCGGCAAGGCGGTCTTCAACCGGCTCGGAACCGTTCTTCCCGACACCGAGCTCGTCGGCGCCGTCCAAGCGGCCATCCTCATCGTGCTCTCGCTGACGGTCCTTATCTACACTCTCAACAAAAGCCGGATAAGCGGAATGAAGCTCGAGCGCGCTGCCGCGCAGTCCGCCATAGGTTTCCTTGCCGGGGCATGCTGGTCGTTCCTCGGAATCGGGGGAGGCCCTTTCAACCTCGCCATCCTTGTCTTCTTCTTCAGTATGGAGAGCAAGCCGGCGGCTCAGGCATCTCTCTTCATCATCGCCTTCTCCCAGACCGCAAGCCTCATCTTCACGCTCGTCACGGGGAGCGTCCCGGCCTTCTCGCCGGTCGTGCTCGTCGGTATGGCCGCTATGGCGGTTCTTGGTTCGGTGGTGGGTAGGCGACTTCTGCGCCGTATGGATTCATCGGCGGTGGATCGTCTCTACATCTTCGCGCTTGTGCTCATCATTGTCATCTGCGTCTACAATTTCGTGCGCTTCGCTGTGCTGTAGGCTTTGACTGAAGGATCGGTATACCGGGGCGCCGCGGCATGGACCTTTCTCACCTCCCTAGATATTGTCACCGGTTTCCGTGAGACGCACCTCGTGACCTTCGCCCTGCTTCCCGTGGTGTCCGTCTTCATTGCGTGGCTCTACCGCAACCATGGGCGCGGTGCCGCCCGCGGGAACAACCTCGTGATCGACTGCGTGGTTTCGGGCAAGCGTATTCCGTCGGTGATGGCGCCTTTCACGTTCGTCTGCTTTGTAGCGACCCATCTGGCGGGCGGGTCGGCAGGCCATGACGTCATGGCGGTGCAGATCGGCGACACCATCACAGATTTCGTCTCTGGTCGCTTCGAGCTCGGCGAGTGCGATCACTAGGATCTGATCATGGCGGGAGCATGACGCGATTCATGACCCCGAGTGCGCGGAGTGCGTCGCCGTATTGCGCTCGACGCTCGTTGGGGTGCTTGAGGGCCGCGAAGAGGGGTTCGTCGCATCCGGTTCGCTCGTCGCCGAAAGCCCGATCGTGCCCTTTCTGAGGTAGTCGTCGGCGGTCGGCTCGAGAGGTGTCTGCCGACGATGGCGTCGCCGCGACCACCCCTATTCCCCTCGTATGGTTGTGCTACACTCATGTGCTGTTTTACGATTTGATGCGCAGGTCCCGCGACCTCGCGATCACGCCATTCGACTGGGAAGAGATACCCCATGGAAGAAATGCCCAAGAATTACGATCCGTCGACCAACGAGCCGGCGATCCTGCAGAAGTGGCTCGACGGCGGCTACTACAAGCGCCGCGAGGGTGTGGGCGACTGCACCGTCACCATTCCGCCTCCCAACGTGACCGGCAAGCTCCACATGGGCCACGCCACCGATGACTCCATCCAGGACGCCATCATCCGTATGGCCCGCATGCGCGGCAAGTCCACGCGCTGGGTGCTGGGCACCGACCATGCCGGTATCGCCACGCAGACCAAGGTCGATAAGAAGCTCAAAAGCGAGGGCATCAGCCGCCTGGAGATCGGTCGCGACAAGTTTGTCGACGCCTGCTGGGACTGGACCCACGAGTACGGCGGTATCATCGTCGAGCAGATCAAGCGCATGGGATGCTCTGTTGACTTCGACAACGAGCGCTTCACCATGGACGAGGACTATGCCCAGGCCGTGCGCAAGGTCTTCTGCGACTGGTACCACGACGGCCTGATCTATCGCGGCAAGCGCATCGTCAACTGGTGCCCCAACTGCACTACCGCTATCTCGGACGACGAGGCCGAGTACAAGGACGAGAAGGGCCACCTGTGGCACCTGCGCTACCCGCTGACCGAGCCGGTTAACGGCCAGGACTACATCGTCGTCGCCACCACGCGCCCCGAGACCATGCTCGGCGACACGGGCGTCGCCGTCTCTCCGAAGGATCCCGAGAAGGCCGCCTTTGTGGGTAAGACCGTCATGCTGCCGATCGTCAACCGTGAGATTCCCATCTTCTCCGACTATCATGTCGACGCCAACTTTGGCTCCGGCTTTGTCAAGGTCACCCCCGCCCACGACCCCAACGATTACGCCATGGGTCAGGCCCACGACCTGCCGCAGATCAACATCTTCGACGAGCACGCGGTGGTCGTCGAGGGCTACGGCGAGTTCACCGGCATGAACCGCGACGAGTGCCGCGAAGCCGTCATCAAGTGGTTTGAGGAGCACGGCCTGCTCGATCACGTCGAGGACCTCGATCACTCCGTCATGCACTGCTACCGTTGCGACTCCGCCCTGGAGCCGTGGCTGTCCGAGCAGTGGTTCGTCGCCGTCGACAAGCTCAAGGGGCCGGCGCTCGACGCCGTCAACTCCGGCAAAGTCACCTTCCATCCCGCGCGCTGGACGCAGACCTATACCACCTGGATGGAGAACCTCAAGGACTGGTGCATCAGCCGTCAGCTGTGGTGGGGCCACCGCATTCCCGTGTTCTACTGCGAGGACTGCGGCTGGGAGGACGCCCTCACCGAGGACACCGATGTGTGCCCCCAGTGCGGCGGCCATCACGTGCATCAGGACGAGAACGTGCTGGACACCTGGTTTAGCTCGCAGCTTTGGACCTTCGCCACGCAGGGCTGGCCGCAAAAGCCGGAGCTGCTCGAGGGGCATCACCCCACGACGGCGCTCGTCACCGCGCGCGACATCATCGCGCTGTGGGTCGCCCGCATGGTCATGAGCTCGCTGTACTTCCTGGACGAGGTGCCGTTTAAGGACGTCGTCATCTATCCGACGATCCTTGCCAAGGATGGCAGCCGCATGTCCAAGTCCAAGGGCAACGGCGTTGACCCCATGGACCTCATCGGCATGTACGGCGCCGACGCCATGCGCTACAACCTGCTCACGCTGTGCACCAACAACCAGGACGTCAAGTTTGACGCGAACATCGACAAGAAGACCAAGAAGCTTATCGACAGCCCGCGTACCGACCAGGCCAAGTCGTTTGTGACCAAGATCTGGAACGCCAGCCGCTTCCTGCTCATGAACATGGAGGGCTACACGCCCGGCGAGCCCGTTGTGAAGACGCCGGCCGACGCCTGGATGTTCAGCCGCCTGGCCAAGGCCGTGAAGATGGTCACCGAGGGTATCGAGAACTACACCTTTGGCGACATGGCCCGCGGCGTGCAGCAGTTCTTCTGGAACGAGGTCTGCGACTGGTACGTCGAGG
Source organism: Collinsella sp. BIOML-A6 (assembly GCF_009875845.1). Classification (NCBI taxonomy): domain Bacteria; kingdom Bacillati; phylum Actinomycetota; class Coriobacteriia; order Coriobacteriales; family Coriobacteriaceae; genus Collinsella; species Collinsella sp. BIOML-A6. The sequence goes on along the minus strand of NZ_WWSL01000021.1, from coordinate 26,993 downwards.
TCACCAAGGCCCGCCTGAAGGGCGAGGGTCGTCTGCAGGCGCAGCGCAACCTGATTTTTGTGCTCGACACCTCCATTCGCCTGATGCACCCGCTCATGCCGTTTGTCACCGAGGAGATCTGGGATAACATGCCGGCGAGCGTGCTCGACCTGGACGCCGAGGGCAACGTTGACCGCGCCGAGGCGCTCATGATCGCCAAGTGGCCGGAGCCCGCCGACTACGCCAAGTACGTCGACGAGCCCGCCGAGCGCGCGTTTGAGCTGTGCCGCACCGTCGTTTCCGCTGCCCGCGCCACGCGTTCGCGCTACCGCTTGAGCCCCAAGGACGAGCTCGACGTGGTCGTGCGCGCCGGTTCCGAGGACATCGAGAAGCTCGAGAGCCTGCGCTCGACCATCGAGCCGCTTGCCAACACGTTTTCGCTGGTTATGGGCACCGACGTTGAGAAGCCGGCTGCGAGTATTGCCGTGGTCGACAGCGGCGTCGAGGTCTTTGTGGTACTCGAGGGCAAGGTCGACCTTTCGGCCGAGAAGGCACGCCTGGAGAAGGAGATTGTCGCGGCCCAGAAGGAGCTCGCCGGCTGCGAGAAGACGCTGGCCAACGAGGGCTTTGTGGCTAAGGCCGCGCCCGCGGTGGTCCAGAAGAAGAGGGACCGTGCAGCTGAGCTCAAGGAGATCCTGGCGGCGCTGACTGCTCAGGTTGCTGACTTCTCGTAGGCGGTACTGGGGGATGCGGTTTGGGGCATTGCTCGCTACTGCGGACACCTATTCCGCCGTTCTAACGAACGGCGGCTGGCTCGACGCTGCAAACGCCTCTGATGGCCAATCTGCCGTTCAACTTCGGGCGCATGGGCATAAGCCCTATGCGCCCTTGTTTCACGGCACCTTGGCTCATCAGAGGCGTTTTCGCTGACTATCCTCAACCTATACTGTTTTATTTTTCTATGAATGGCGGTTCTGAAAATGCCTAAGCGTTCTGGCTTGTATGCCGTTCCTTTTGAGTTTGATTTGCTTTCGTTTGGTGAGGCTCTGGGGCTTGCTGCTGATACGGGGCGGATTTCTGGGGATGCTGGACCTCTGCTTGAGACGGTTGTCGATATGCTCGATGAGCTGGGACGTCCGGACGAGTATTTCGATTGCATTCAGGTTGCCGGTACCAATGGCAAGACTTCGACCACGCGTTTTTCGGCTGCCATCCTTCGCGGTGAGGGGTTAAAGACCGCGCTGTATACGTCGCCGCAGTTGGTGCGTTATCCCGAGCGCATGGAGGTCGATGGGCGCGTCGTGAGCGATGAGGCGTTTGCCCGTGGCGTTTCTGCCGCCGTCGAGGCGGGGCATCGCGTGAATGCTCGTCGTGTGGCGGCGGGGGAGCGCGCCTATGCCATCACGCCGTTTGACCTGCTGACGGCTGCCGCGCTGGTGGTGTTTGCCGAGGCCGCGGTAGATGTTGCTGTGCTCGAGGTTGGCATGGGCGGCCGTTGGGACGCCACGAGTGCGACCGATCCCGTCGCCGTGGCCATTACGGGTATCGGACTCGACCACACGCGCATTTTGGGCGACACGCTCGAGGCCATTGCGGGGGAGAAGGCCGCGGTCATCAAGCCTGGACGTCTGGTTGTGCTGGGTGAGGGTACGCACGAAGCGAGCGTTCAGCGTGTGATGGATGCTCGCTGCCGTGAGTGCGGTGTGGTGCCGTTGGTGGTGAGCCACTCCACGACCAAGGTGCCGGCGCATGTGGGCGATACGGTTGAGTTCAGCTGCACCACGCCGCGCGCAATCTATACGTCGAGCATGGTCAAGCCGGCCTATCAGCCGCAGAATGCTGCGTGTGCGATTATGCTGTGCGAGGGCTATCTGGGTCGCGAGCTCGATCATGACAAGCTCGATGCGTCGCTTATGGGCTGCCCCACGCCGGGCCGATTTGATGTGCTGGGAACCGATCCACTTAAGCTGATCGACGCCTGCCATAACCCTCAGAGCTGCGAGAACTTTGTGAGCGCGCTGGACGAGATCGATCCGTGCGTGAAGAATCGCCCCACGCTGTTATGCGCCGCGCTAGCCGACAAGGACGTGGCAGGTATCGTTGACGTGCTTGTTCCGGCATTCCCCCGCGTGGTCGTGACCCAGACTGATTCTGATCGCGCCCTACCGGCAGAGGAACTCGCTGCTCTGGTGGACGCCGACAAGCTTACGGGCGTTTACCCCAGCGTGTCCGAGGCCCTCGCCGCCTTCGATGCCGCCGACGAGCCCTTCGTAGCCGCCGGCACCATCACCCTAGCCGGCGAAGTTGCCGGCCTGCTGCGCTAGCCAAATTGGCTGCCCCGTGCCCCGAGTTGACCTGCTCGCCACGAAATGGGCCTATTTACTACGTTTAATCGACTGCCCTCGACCACGCCGAGACTTGTGAAATTAAAACCGCAGGTAGAATGCTTGCCGACTTTCAAAGAATACCCGAATGGTCGACCCATGCGGGTTAAACGTAGTAGATAGGCCGTTTTCGTGGCGCATCTCTAGACTGTCAAATTGGTCGACTTGGCCTCATGGCAGTTGCGGTGGAATAGTTCCTGGATTATGCCTCTGTGGGCCAATCTGGGAACTATTCCACCGTAACTTATTGAGTGGCTATTGGGTAAGGGCTAGTCGAGGTGGACCGGATCGTGGGGGTAGGCGTTGAGAATCTCGACGCCGGACTCGGTAACCAAGGCCAGGTCCTCGATGCGGACGCCGGTGTGGCCGGGAAGGTAGATGCCCGGTTCGATGGAGAACGTCATGCCAGGCTCTACGACCTGCTCGTTGACGAGCGAGACGTCGCCTGGCTCGTGGTCCTGCAGGCCGATCGAGTGGCCCAGGCGATGCGTGAAGTACTTGCCGTAGCCAGCGTCCTCAATCACGTCGCGCGCGGCGCGGTCCAGGTCGCACATATGCACGCCCGGGGCGATGAGCGCCTCGGCAGCCTCATTGGCGCGGCGCACGATGTCGTAGATGTGTGCGGTCTCCTCGTCCGGCTCGTCCCAATAGAATGTGCGTGTCATGTCCGAGCAGTAGTTGCGATAGCGTCCGCCAATGTCGAACAGCACCACGTCGCCGCGCCTGAGCGCGGTATCGTCGGGTTCGTGATGCGGGTCGCCGGCGTTGGCGCCAAAGCTCACGATGGGCGGAAAGCTAAAGCCCTCGCAGCCGTGCTTTCGATACAGGCCGAGCATCTGCTCGGCAATTTCGCGCTCAGTCACGCCCTCGTGAACGAGCTTGATGGCGTCGGCCATCACGGCGTCGTTAGCGGCCGAGGACACGCGCATGAGCTCCTGCTCGGCGGCATCCTTGTGGGTGCGCGCGGCGGTGACGGCAAAGTCGCCCAGGAAAAACTCGCTCGCGGCGTGACGATCCATAAGGGGCATCAAAAAGCCGGAGCGCATAACGGCATCGATGCCGAGCGGTTTGGTCGGATCGACCTCGCGAGCGATAGCCTCGGCCACGACGTCAGTATCGGCGTGATATGCGACGCGGGCATTGTCATACTCGGGCAGCTGATGCAGTGCGTTGACCAGGATCACGGGCTCGGCATCGCGCGCGAGGAGCACGCCACAAAACCGCTCGAACATATCGGCATAAAAGCCGGTCAGGTAATAAATCGACCATGGGTCATTCACGAGCAGCTGTGCGCCGGGGTGCTGAGCCTCGAGCGCATCGAGCACGCGCGCCACACGCTGGTCATCGACATGTGCCATACATCGTCCTTTCGCTAGGGTGCTACCATGGTATCCCCAATGCCAGGGTAGTCAATTTGGGACGGGGCTATTTAAGCTGCGTCAAACATGTGGAATGATTTTTCTGGGACGGGGATTAAATAATCATTGGGTTCCGAATGATTATTTAATCCCCGTCCCAGAAAAATCATTTGAGCGAGAGTTCGGGCAAAAGTAGTCATAAGGGGCCCGTCCCAAATGGGCTGCTTTCAAAACTATGGTGGATTACGGGGCTGGACCTGTATTACTTGACCATGGAAAAAATCGCGAAATTAAAACCGCAGGTAGACGGCTTATCAAAAATCGAGAATTGCCGGTATGGATGGGGTTCTCCGAATCAGCCCCGTAATCCGGCATAGTTTTAAAATGGCACCAAAGTAGGCACAAGCTAAATACCAATTTCCAAGGATAGTTGCGGTGGAATAGTTCCGGATGCCGGGGTTTTGTCGGAAATCAGGAACTATTTCACCGCAATTGAGGAGGGGCGGGGTGGATGGTGGGGTAGCTAAAAGAGCTCCGTCCCAATTGAGCTACCTAGGCGGGGTCGATGTCCATGCTGGCGATGAGGTCGGTACCGGTGTCTAGGAGGTTGGGGAGGACTACATCGCTCATGCGGATGGGGGCTTTGACTACAAGGCCGCGGATGAGGTCCATCGCCTGGGCGTGGAGTTCGAGCGGGATGGCTTCGGCCGTGCGCACGGGGAGCAGGGCTTCGTCGCCGCCGGATACGGCTACGGTGGTGGTGAGCACGCGCATGGGGCAGGTGAGCTCCTGATGCGCGAACGTATCGCCGCGGGGGCAGCTGTTGCCGGTCACGGAGCGCACTTCCACCACGGCGCCATTGGCGTCGCGCTCCACCTCTACGGTCAGGAGGCATTCGGATGGGCAGGTGGTGCAGTTGAACTGCAACGTTTCGATTGCGTTTATGCTCATAGCCTTACGCCTCCTCAACAGGATCGACGGACAGGACAATCTCGTTAACGCCCAGGTCGAGTGCGCGCTGAATTACCTTTGCCGGTAGTGGGAAGCTCTCCATTACGCTCGGTTTAAACGGGCGGACCTTGCCTGCGATCAGTTCCTCGTCGCCTGCCAGAATGCGCACGCGGGCGGCGTCGACCGGTCGGCGTACGCGGAAGTTGAGTTTGGTGAGCGCCACAGCCGTAATGCGGCCCGGCAGTGCGTAGCCTGCGATTCCGGCGGGGGAGACCGTGAGCTGGCAGCCTGCATCCGCCACTCCCGCCGCGGTGCCGACAGCCCCCAATGCCCACGCCGCCGCTGCCGCGCCGGCGCGTTCGGACTCGGTCGTCACATTGTCTGCCAGGTCGTGCACGTGCAGCACGTTGCCGCAGGCAAAGATGCCCGGCACGACCGTCTGCAGACTCTGGTCCACTACGGCGCCGCGCGTACGTGGGTCCAGCTCCACGCCCGCGGCAACCGAAAGCTCGTTCTCGGGAATTAGGCCCACCGAAAGCAGCAGCGTGTCGCACGGAACAACGCGCTCGGTCCCCGGAATGGGTGCAAGATGCTCGTCGACCTGGCTCACTTCGACGGCCTCCACGCGGTCGCGCCCGATCACGCGCGTGACCGTGGTAGACAGATGCAGCGGAATGCCAAAGTCATCCAGGCAGTTCTTCACATTGCGGCGCAGACCGTTGGCGTACGGCATGAGCTCGTACACGCCCTCGACCGAAACCCCCTCGAGCGTGCAGCGGCGCGCCATGATGAGCCCGATGTCGCCCGAGCCCAAAATGACGGCGCGCGAGCCGGGTTTGAGGTTCTCGATATTGATATATCGCTGCGCCAGGCCGGCCGTAAACACGCCGGCGGGACGACTGCCGGGGATCTTGATCTCGCTGCGGGTGCGCTCACGGCAGCCCATGGCAAGGACGACCGCGCGCCCGGTGAGCTGCAACATGCCGGCGGGGTTCATGAGCGTGACGGTGTGAACCACGGCGTCTTCCGTGGACTCGCCCGAATCAAGCCCAATCACCATGCTGTTCAAGAACAGCGCAATGTCGGTTTCGTGCACCTGGTCGATAAAGCGCTGCGCGTACTCGGGGCCGGTGAGCTCCTGCTTAAAGTGCGAAAGGCCAAAACCGGGGTGGATGCACTGGCGGAGGATTCCGCCCAGATGCTGCTCGCGCTCCACGATGGCCACGCGCGCGCCTGCCTTATGCGTGGCAAGTGCGGCCGCCATGCCGGCAGGTCCGCCGCCGATAACGACCACGTCGAACGCTTGCGTCTGCACCGCCTCGGTAGCTCCGGTCTCCGCGCATCCGTCGCGTATATCAAGCGTCGCCATCCTAGCGCACCCCCTTCAAAGGTCCCTCAACGAGCCACGAGCCAGTGTCCTCAAACAGCACCTCGCTAGGGTCGCAGCCTAGCTCGCGGGCCAGGATCGCCACCACGCGGCTCTGGCAAAAGCCGCTCTGGCAGCGGCCCATGCCGGCACGGCAGCGGCGTTTGACTCCCTCGACCGAAACCGCGCCCGGGCGGCGTCGAATCGCGGCCATAATCTCGGCCTCGGGCACTGTCTCGCAGCGGCAGACGATCTGCCCCCACGCGGGATCGGATTCAATGAGCTCCTCCTTGCGCGCAAGCGGCACGCGGTCGAAGTCGTCCGGCGCGCGGCGAATTGGGTTCCAGTCAGCCCGCTCGTGCAGCTCCACGCCCGACTCACGCATCACAAGCTCCATGCGCTCGGCAATGGCCGGCGCACTCGCCACGCCTGGCGACTGAATGCCCGCCGCCTGAAACAGCCCCGGCACCACGGTCGACTGCCCAATAAAGAAGTCGTTGGTCCCCTGAATGACCGGACGCCCACCGGCAAATGCGCGCACCACGCGGCGCGTATCCAGATCGGGCACCAGCTTGCGAGCGCCGGTCAGCAGCGCGTTCACATCGCTCGCATAAGTCTGTGTGTCGCCCGGCTCGCGCACGGCGGCGGTCGCGGTAATCACGGTGTTCCCATGTACGGTGCCCGTGACGATAACGCCCTTGGACACCGGCGTGGGCACGGGGTAGAGCGGCATGAGCGCGCGCGACTCCTTGTCCAGCACCACGATGTTGCCCTGACGCCAGACCATCTGGAACTCCTCGGCGCCTGCCATATGCGAGATGCTCGCGGCACCGTTGCCCGCGGCGTTAATCAGATAGCGGCAGCGCACGTTGCCAGCGGGGGTCGCCAGCGTAAAGCGGACAGCCCCGTCGGTAGCCTCGCCGCCAGCAACCACAATCGCTTCCACCGGTGCGGACCGCATAAACGTCACGCCGTTGGCCACGGCGTTCTCCAGCGCGGCGATGGCGACCTCAAACGGATCGACAAAGCCAGTCGAAGGACACCATAGCGCGCATGTTGCGTCGGCGCTGGCACGCGGCTCCAGCTCGTGGATGCGCTCGGGGCCGATAATCGACAGCTCGGGTACGCCGTTGGCAAGGCCATTGCTGCGCAGCTTCTCCAGTTGCGCACGGTCTTCATCGTTGAAGCCCAGCACCATCGAGCCGGTTCGGCAAAACAAAAAACCGAGCTCCAGGGCCCAAGTACCATACAGCTCGCAGCCACGGGCATTGACCTGTGCCTTTACCGTGCCCGGCGCCGGATCGTAGCCGGCGTGCACCAGGCCGCCGTTGGCCTTCGATGCGCCCAGCGCGATGTCGTTGCCCGCTTCGACCACGCAAATGGACAGGTCATAGCGCGCGAGCTGCCGCGCGATGGCGCACCCGGTGATGCCCGCGCCCACAATCGCGATATCAAACGTTTCTGTCACAGTGCCTCCCAGACGAGTTGACAGGCTGTCAATAGGACTATCCTACGGTCTGCACACCCCCAGCGCGGCGGCAATGCGGCGAACAGCTCCACAACACCCGCCAACGGCAGGCGAGGGGAGACCCAGCAGCGTCGACAACCTCGTCTGCCGGCTTTGATATCGGAGGTTTGTCTCGTTCTGTAACAGTAAGCTGAGGATTTGGGTTCCAGATGTTACAGATTGAGATTGAAGTCGGGGAGGGATTCTTCTGTCTCGATCTGTAACATCTGGGGGCTGTTTTGGGGTCTAGATGTTACAGTGCTGACTCGATAAAACGACAAAAACGAACACACTGCTTACCTGCGGGTTTAAGTACGGCAACAACGGCACAAGCGCGTAAAAACGGGTTAGCACACACACTTGGGATAATTTGGGGATACGAAAGCCACGCGGACGTGCGCCCCAAATATCCGTGTTTATTAACACAAAGATCACCATGCCGCCCAGGGTTGTGACGTCGTCGGGCAGCTCGTAGCTCCTCCCAGTCATTCCTCTTCCTCCATCCCTATGCGGCCTCGTCCGTGTTCCAGCCCATCAGGTCGCTGGGCGGACAACCAAGAACCTGCGAGATAGCCAAGAGCTTGTCGGCTCCAGGAATGTAATCGCCACTCTCGTACTTCGCGAAAGTGCTGACGTTCACTCCGACCTTGGGAGTGACCTCAGCCTGAGAAAGGTCAGCTCGGGTGCGTGCGACGCGGATATCCCCGCCAGCTCCTTACTGAAATCCTATCGTTCCTCCTTAGAGACGTTTTCATGTCTGTCGAATTTCATTATGAATAGTTATATGTCCCTTTCAAGCAATTAAGCAACATCTTTTTGCGTAAAGACATTTTTTGTTTACTATTCACGTAACGTAAAGAAAGGAGTGAGGATGAACCTTCGTCTAAGAGAGCGCCGAGAAGCCCTGGGGCTAAGCCAAAAGGAGCTTGCACAAAAAGTTGGCAAGTCATTCCGAACTATTCAGTCTTGGGAGCGCGAGGAGAGCTATCCGAACGCAGAGCTCGTAGGTGCGCTCTGCGAAGTATTCAACACCGACCCCAACGACCTGCTCGGATGGTACGAGGAGCATCCCGAGGGCAAGCCGACGGCGCCGGCAGGCGCGGAGGGCGAGCTGATCACTTGCTACCGGCAGAGCACCGAGAAGAGGCGCTCGAAGATCCTGGAGACGGCACGCGACCAGGCCGAGTTGTCCAAAGCTCGGGTTGCAGCGCCTGAAGGCGAAGGGCTGGAGGCGAATCAAGTAAGGTCCACGTAGGCATTCAAAGGAACCGCCTGCGAGATTGGCAGATAACATGGGAATGTGCGATTCAGTCGACCGCCTGGTGGACCTGTGCGACGAGGTCATTGAGAGCGACCCGCCCAGTCTCAGGCAGAAGGTGGTGGCTAGGTACATGACGACATTCGGAAATAATATCGAGCGTGAGACCGGAACGAGGGTGACGGCCGGCGTCAACCCCGGCATGATCGACATCACGTCCATCGAGACGATCCGCGACCTGTTGCTCGACCACAGGGACCGCATGGAGTACGAGTACATGATGGCCAAGGCGACCTCCGGCCAAATCGAGTCGACCGAGACGGCCACCGTCGAGGCGACCGTCGCGGTCGACTTCAACCAGACGATCAAGCGGATATCGAGCAGCCAGGGCCTGTCGCCCGAGGATCTCGCTGTGAAACTAGCCCTCGCCGACCTGCGGTTCGCCGCCGAGGTAAAGACGAGGGAGGCTTCGCCGGGAAGGCAAAGGACACGCTCGGCCTCGCATCCAAGGGCGCGGGGCTCGTCCCACATTCGCCAGCGCCATCGGCACGCTCGCAAAGCTGTTCGGAGCCTAGGCAGGCTGCCACGAATTAAATCGTTGGCAGACTCAAGGCTTCATCTGTCATTTGACTAGGCGCAAGAGGTCGAATCCACAGAATCACCTCGATTTCTTCACCATCATTGTAACTAATTGATTACACTTCTAGCTAAGGAGAGGGATGGACAACATAGGGCTCTTCCTTCATTTTATGAAGGAAATCGTGGACAAGAACAACTTCATCCTCGTGGAACGCGAGGCAAGTCTGGAGTTCATGGCGGGCATGGGAATCACCATGGACGAGCTCAAAAACGTGATCTTATCGCTCACGCCAAGAGATTGTTTTGATGGACCCGAGGCGGACCGCGACTCGCGATACCCGGGATGGATAGTTGCTGAATTCTCACCCAAGGCATTCGGCAAGACGCTGTACCTAAAGATGTCCATAAAACGCAAGGCCGAGCGATGCAAATGCCTCTCTGTAAAGTTGTACCGGGATAGATCGGAGGTCCCGAGATGAGCGAGACGAAGAGCACTTTCAGCACCTATTGCATTGAATGCGACCAGGAAGTCGAGGCACGCGAAGAGCGTCGTACCGAGACGATGCGCATCAGAAAACAGGATATTACGTATGAGGCCACGGTCGCGGTATGCCCCGTCTGTGGAGCGGTTATTGCGGACGCGCGCATAGAAAGCGAGAACCTCGCAGCCGCCTATGCCGCCTATCGCGCCGCCAATCACTTACTTTCCCCCGAGGAAATCAAGGCCGTCCGCGAACACTACGGCCTGTCGCTGAGAGATTTCAGCCGCTTCCTTGGCTTCGGTGAGCAAACTGTGGCTCGATATGAGTCTGGCGCGCTGCAGGACGAGGCTCACGATGGAATGATCAGGCTGGCAGCAAGCCCCGCTGGCGCCCTGTCACTTTTAAACGTAAAGAGAGACAAACTGTCTGAGAAGATCATCAGCACCGTCGAAAACTTTGTCGACTCCCAGGCTCCGGATCGCTTCAGCACTTTAGATTATAGCTGGCCGCCACTTGAGGCATACTCGCCGTCGAGGACGAACGGGTACCGACCGTTCGACTGGTCGCGCGTGTGTGGCGCCGTTGTCATTCTTGCCCACCGCTGCAAGAGGCTCTATAAGACCAAACTGCAGAAGGCCATGTTCTTCCTCGACTACTACTGCTATGGCATGACGAGCACCTCCCTCACGGGAATCGAATACGCACATGCCGACTATGGCCCCGTCATAAACGATAAGGACACTTTGCTCTATGCCCTGCAGCAACAGGACAAGATAGAGCTTGTCCCCAACGGCTGGGGCGAAATCGTAAAACCACTCGTCGAACCAGAGGAAACGTTTGACGAAAAGGAACTCGAGTACATCGATCTTGTAGCCAGATTCGTCGACACGTTTGACACCGCAAGCGAGATATCAGAGTTCTCCCATGACCTATCGGCATGGAAGGAAACGGGGAGCGGCAAGGTCATCGACTATCCAAAATATGCAGCAGAGGTCGTAGACGCTGTTGACACCAGAATGGCAGTCTAAAGGACCTATGACGGAACAGGGCGGGTCCCAGCAAAAGGCCAGTTATTGCAGATGACGCAACAACTGTTCCAGACATAAAGAAACCCCACCGCGTACGGCTGGAACCTTGGCGCGGTGGGGTGACAACAAGGATGCCGGAGTAACACGGAGATAGCTCCGGGCAACCTAGGGACATTACCAAGTGTCTATACACGCTCGCCGAGGCAAAGGACATCCTGGAGCGGCTACACGGGACCTTGCTCAAGGCGCCGTTCATCATGGCGTGCTTTGGTTCATGCCGGTCGAGTGAGTCGCTGGGCGTCCGCACCGATGAGGTCATGTCATTCGCGGCAGGATCAACAACGCTCGCAACGGTCGACCTCGTGCGCCAGATGGAGCAAGCGGGTATCGAGCCAACGGCGGACAGTGTACTCAAGACGCGGAAGTCCATACGCACAGTCGTTGTGCTGCCAGATGCCGCCGGGCGCCTGCTCGAAATGGCAGGCGAGCGCCGCGCGGCAGGCTCCGAGTGGCTAGCAGATCGCGGGGACGGACTGCCCATGAACCGAGGGATGTGCAATCATAGCTGGAAGAAGTGGTGCGCAGCCGAGAGCATCGAGCACATCCCATGGTCGAACCTCCGCAAATCGTGGTGAACCATCTGCGAGATGGAGCTACACATGCCCTGGGACCTCATGGAAATGCTCATGGGCCACTCCCTGCCGGGCGTGTCGGGGCGACATTATATTCGCCGCTCCCGTGAGCAGGTAGCGCGTTCCGTTTGCGACGCACTTGGGATAAATTGGGATATTTCCCAACAAACCAGCAGGTAAAACAGGTGCGGTTAATAGTTGCAGATTTAGATGAACCTATCAGTCGATTTCGAATGTCTAAATCTGTAACAGTTAGACCTGTTTTTGCTGAGTTGCTGTTACAGATTGAGACATTCGGCCTGGACGTTTTCCTTTGTCTCGATCAGTAACAGGAAGGGGAGATTTTGGGGCTCAGATGTTACAGATTGAGATGTTTTGCTGACGGCTTACCCGTTTATCTCGATTTGTAACATCTGGAGTCGATTTTCTTGAGTAGTTGTTACAGATTGAGACATTGGGTTCGGAGATTTTTCTTCGTCTCGATTTGTAACGTTTAGCCGAGTTTTTGACCCGTAGATGTTACAGATTGAGATGTTTGTGTCCGCGCCAGCCCCATATCCAGCTGTGGCCCCATATATACAAACCCCGTGGTAAACTTGACCGAAATGTAAATAATCCGAAAGGTACACCTCAATGTCCAAGTATATCTCCGAGCTCATGTCGCCGCAGCTTATGGGCGTCATCTATGCCTTCGTGGGCTTTATCATCGCCCTGTACGTGCTGTCGGTCGTCTATGTGTTCATCGACGCTCGCCGCCGCGGCGCCAGCTCCTACGTGGCATGGGGCATCATCGCCCTCATCCCGTTTGTGGGCCTCATTGCCTACCTGGTCCTGCGCCCGCACTCCTACGCGGCCGACCGCGAGGAGCAGGAGCTGGACATGGCCCTGCGCGAGCGCCAGCTTGCCCAGTACGGCACCTGCCCGCAGTGCGGCGCGCCCATCGAGAAGGACTTTGTCGTGTGCCCGGTTTGCGATACCCAGGTTCGTAACGTGTGCCCCAGCTGCCATCGCCCGCTCGATGCGCACTGGAAGGTCTGCCCCTACTGCCGAACTCGCATCCAGTAACGCATCCATCGCCGGGCCGGCGGCAAGCCACGGGCACCGCGCATCCCGCGCAAGCGCCCCGCACCACGGGCATCGCGCGCCACACGCAAGCCGCACGCGCACCCCACACCCCGCCCCCACACGATGAAGCATGCGTAAAAAATCGCCCGCCGTGCCATTAAGGTGCGGCGGGCGCTTGTATACCAAGGTAACCTGCCTATAATGATGCAAGTCAAAAACGCCGCGCCCATCAAGCGCCACAGGCGCCGGGCGTCCGCACTTGTACACCAGGCATCCGAGAGGAGAAAACATACCCATGAAGGCACTCTACAATGACGGTTCGGTGGCCGAGCTCCCGCAAGACGAGGTCACGCACGTCATCCGCCACTCCGCCGCGCACATCATGGCGCAGGCCATCAAGCGCCTGTACCCCGAGGCCGACTTTGCCTACGGCCCCGCGACCGACAACGGCTTCTACTACGACGTCGACCTGCCCGAGGGCGTTAAGATCAGCGAGGACGACTTCCCCGCGATCGAGGCCGAGATGAAGAAGATCGTCAAGGAGAACCTCAAGTTCTCCGTGTACGAGAAGCCCCGCGCCGAGGCCATCGCCCTTATGGAGGAGCGCGGCGAGAAGTACAAGGTCGAGCACATCGGCGACCTGGACGACGACGCCCGCATCACCTTCTACCAGCAGGGCGACTACATCGACATGTGCGTCGGCCCCCACATCTGCTACACCAAGGCGCTCAAGGCCTTTAAGCTCACTGGCGTCTCGGGCGCCTACTGGAAGGGCGATAAGGACAACAAGATGCTCACCCGCATCAACGGCGTCGCCTTTGCCACCAAGGAAGAGCTCGATGAGCACATGCACATGCTGGAGGAGGCCAAGAAGCGCGACCACCGCAAGATCGGCCGCGAGATGGACCTCTTTATGATGCGCGACGAGGCTCCCGGCTTCCCGTTCTTCCTGCCCAACGGCATGATCCTTAAGAACACGCTGCTGGACTACTGGCGCGAGATCCACCACAAGGCCGGCTATGTGGAGATCTCCACGCCGCTCATCATGAACAAGCAGCTGTGGAAGACCTCGGGCCACTGGGACCACTACAAGGACAACATGTACTCCACCGTCATCGACGACGAAGAGTACTGCATTAAGCCTATGAACTGCCCGGGCGGCGTGCTGGTGTACGCCTCCAAGCCGCACTCCTACCGCGAGCTGCCCATCCGCGCCGGCGAGATTGGCTTGGTGCATCGCCACGAGCTGCGCGGCGCCCTGCACGGCCTGTTCCGCGTGCGCTGCTTTAACCAGGACGACGCCCACCTGTTTGTGCGTCCTGACCAGCTGACCGACGAGATCGTGGGCGTGGTCAACCTTATCGACTCCGTGTACCAAAAGTTCGGCTTTAAGTACCACGTTGAGCTTTCCACCCGCCCCGAGGATTCTATGGGTTCGGACGAGGACTGGGCTCGCGCCGAGGAGGGCCTTCGCGCCGCTCTGGAAAAGCTGGGCATGGACTACGAGGTCAACGAGGGTGACGGCGCCTTCTATGGCCCCAAGATCGACTTCCACCTGGAGGATTCGCTCGGTCGTACCTGGCAGTGCGGTACCGTCCAGCTCGACTTCCAGATGCCGCTCAACTTTGATCTGGAGTACGTGGACGCCGACGGCACCAAGAAGCGCCCCATCATGCTGCATCGCGTGTGCTTTGGCTCCATCGAGCGCTTCATCGGTATTCTGATTGAGCACTTTGCGGGCAAGTTCCCCACCTGGCTGGCCCCCGTGCAGGTTAAGGCACTTCCGGTTTCCGAGAAGAGCCGCGACTACGCCCACGAGGTGTGCGCCAAGCTGGAGGAGGCCGGCATTCGCGTGGTCTGCGACGACCGCGACGAAAAGATCGGCTACAAGATCCGCGAGGCCCGCAGTATCGATCGCGTGCCCTACATGCTCATCCTGGGCGAGAAGGAGGTCGAGGCCGGCAACATTTCCGTCCGCGATCGCTCCAACGAGACCGTTCAGATGAGCGTTGACGAGTTTGTTGCCAAGGTTCTCGAGGAGATCAAGACTCGCGCCTAAGGCAACCCAACAGAAACAACGAAAGGCGACCGTCCACAAAGGGCGGTCGCCTTTTTTAATGCCAAAACGAGAAAAAGCCGCTGGTAGAGCGCCTTTTTTGTTGTGCAAAAAGGTACAGGTTTTTGTAGAGGGCTATGGAGATGTGTCCTCCCGCGCCGCAATTTGTGCAATCTGGGAAAACAGTCCGAATTAACTTGTATAATGGCTCGCGTCGAAAGATACAATAACCTGTACTTTTGCGACTGCGGCTAGCTGCGAGCGAGAAGATGTTCTAAACGCCCCGGTATTTGCGTGCGTCGCAAAGCCAGAAAAGGGGGCGAGAGATGGAGCAGACAACGCGGCGCCAAGAGCAACTGCCGGGCGCATTCAACGGCGCAACTACCAACAGCCAGCATGGCCGCGTCCGCTGGTATCTGGTCCACACCCCCAACGGTAAAGAGCGCGAGACCTGCGAAAAGGTCCGCCGTATTATCCCGCACGATCTGATGCAGGACGCTTTTGTGATGCAAAAGGAGTTCTGGTTTAAGCGGGACGGCGCCTGGTCGCTCCAAACCAAACCCATGTACAAGGAATATTTCTTCGTCGCCACGCACGATGCCGCAGCGCTCGATAGGGCTTTGGCTCAACTGAGCTTTGGCTGCCGCATTGCCGGCAGCAGGGAGCGGGCCTATGCGCCTATGCCGGACGATGCGCAGGAGTGGTACCGCAGCGTGCTGGACGACGACGGAGTGGTGCGCAACAGCGTGGCGCGCATAGAAGATGGCGTGCTGCACATAGAGCAGGGTCCACTTGTGGGGCAAGAGGCCCGCGTTAAAAAGGTCGACCGTCATAAGCGCTGGTGCCTGGTGGACGTGGGCGAAGGCGTCTCCGCTTTTAGGGAGCTGCTTCCGCTGGACGTTCCCAGCAAAACGTAAGGGATACGTTGCACCGGCAATTTATTTGGTTTTTGAATTTGTGGATTGGGGGGGGGGTTCCTGGGGACAGGAACGAAAGTTTTATTGTGACTGCTAAAGAAGTAACAGAGAATAATGCGCCCGTGGGGGCGACGCTCATTGCTCGGGCCATGGACCGGCGCAAGGGCACGGCGGGTGCTGGGGTCGGCTCCGCTGCAAACACGGGTGCGGTGAGCCTCCCGGGCTCGCCCGAGTTCGCTGCAGAGTCCCGTGCGCTCGACACGCGATCGCTTGGCTACCGCTTCGTGAAGCGCACGTTCGACATCGCGTTCAGTGCGTGCGTCTGCGTCGTGGCTCTTATCCCTGGCACGGTTCTTTGCGCGTTCATTGCGGCCGACACCAAGGGTGCTCCCATCTATGCGCACGAGCGGGCTGGGCGCTTCGGTCGCCCCATCCGCGTGCTCAAGTTCCGCTCCATGGTCGCCGACGCCAACGACGTGGAGAAGTACCTCAGCCCCGAGCAGATCGAGGAGTGGCACCGCGAGCGGAAGGTCACAAACGATCCCCGCATCACCAAGCTAGGCCGCGTCCTGCGCAAGACTTCCCTGGACGAGCTGCCCCAGTTCTTCAACGTGCTTGCGGGCCAGCTCTCCGTCATCGGCCCTCGCGCCATCACCTACGAGGAGCTCGGGAACTTTACGCACGAGCAACAGGTGCAGGTGCTTGCCGTCCCGCAGGGCATTACCGGTGCCTGGCAGTCGGGCCCGCGCAACCTCGCGACCTTCGAGAACGGCCTGCGCCAGGAGTTCGAGCTTGCCTACGCGAAGGGTGCCAGCCTCAAGGCAGACTGGAAGGTCTTCTTCAAGACCTTTGGCGTCATGTTCGGCAAGAAGAAGACGGGGAGGTAGCGCATGAGTGCTGACAAACCCCTCGTCTCGATCGTGGTGCCGACCTACAAGCGCTCTGACAGGATTCGCGTGGCCCTGGACTCAATCGCCGCGCAGGACTACGGCGCGGAGAACATCGAACTGATTGTAGTGAGCGACAATCGGCCGGAGTGGCCGGAAAGCGCCGAGACCGACACGGCGGTCGCCCCCTATGCCGCGAGCCTTCCGCACTTTAGGCTGCTGCACACCTCCGGCCAGACCGGCGGCGGGGCGGCGCGCAACTACGCCTGCCGCCAGGCGACGGGCGAGTACCTCACGTTCCTCGACGATGACGACGAGTTCCTGCCTGACAAGGTGTCCACCCAGGTCGCCTTCATGCAGGAAAACTCCCTCGACATGAGCTGGCAGGATGTCTCGTGGTATGACGAACGTGGCCGGCTTGTGGAGCACCGCAGGCTCGACCATTGCGAGGACTTCTCCACCGAGGGTCTGCTGCGCGCGCACCTCCTAACGCCGATAAGCCCAACGGCCATCTATATGCTCAGGCGCGACCTGTTCGACCGCACTGAGGGTTTCGGCGAGGTGGCGACCGGCCAAGACTGGTGGCTGATGCTGCGCTGCATAGAGGCTGGCGCCCACATGGGCTACATGCCCGAGGTGCACGTGAGGCAGTACCTCCATTCCGGCGAGAGGCTCTCGCTTGGCAAGAACAAGGTAAACGGCGAGGTCGCAAGGCACGAGGTGGTGCGCGGCTACTACCCGCGCCTCAGCAAGAAGGATGTGCGCTACATCGAATTTCGCCACAACGCCGTGCTCGCCTTCGCTATGAAGCGCAGCAACCAGCCAGGCCAGGCTGTGATTTACGCCTTAAAGGCCATTGCCTCATCGCCCGCCGCCTGCGTCTCTGAGGCGCTGAAGTTCTTCGGCAAGGCGAAATCCTAACTATTTCATATGTGTGCCTGCTCTTAACGAAAGGTTGAATGATATGTCCGAAAAAATGAAGATAGCAGTCGCCGGCACCGGCTATGTGGGGCTCTCGTTGGCCGTTCTGCTCTCGCAGCACAACGAGGTGCGCGCGCTCGACATCGTCTCCGAGAAGGTAGAGAAGATTAACGCTTTTCAGTCGCCCATCCAGGACGACGAGATTGAGCTCTTCCTGGCCGAGGCTAAGGCGGGCACGAGGAAGCTCGACCTGCATGCAACCGTGGACGTCGCCGAGGCCTATACAGGCGCGGATTTCGCCATCGTGGCCACGCCAACGAACTACGACTCGGACCGCAACTTTTTCGACACCTCGTCTGTTGAAGCCGCAATTTCGGCAATCCGCTCGGTGAACCCGACGGCCTGGATTGTCATCAAGTCGACCATCCCTGTGGGTTACACTTCGTCGCTTCGCGAGACGCTTGGCGACAGCCGCATCATCTTCAGCCCCGAGTTCCTTCGAGAGAGCAAGGCGCTCTACGATAATTTGCACCCTAGCCGCATCGTTGTGGGCGCGCCCAAGGACGACGAGGAAGCTGTGAAGGCCGCAAAGACGTTTGCTGGGCTGCTCGCCCAAGGCGTCGGCCCCGCCGAGCTTGAGCGCACCAACCCTGATGGCACGACGGGCATCCCGCAGCTCGTTCTTGGTACCACCGAGGCGGAGGCCGTGAAGCTGTTCGCCAACACCTACCTGGCACTTCGCGTGGCGTACTTCAATGAGCTGGACACTTACTGCGAGATGAGGGGACTCAACACCAAGGACGTCATCGATGGCGTGTGCCTAGAGCCCCGCATTGGCTCCCACTACAACAACCCCTCCTTCGGCTACGGCGGCTACTGCCTGCCCAAGGACACCAAGCAGTTGCTGGCCAACTATAAGGACGTGCCTCAGAACCTTATCGAGGCCATCGTCGATGCCAACCGCACTCGCAAGGACTACATTGCAGACGAGGTACTGCAACTGCTGTGGGACAAGGTATACGAAGGCAAGGAGAAGCCCGTGGCGGGCGTGTACCGCCTGACCATGAAGTCGAACTCCGACAATTTCCGCGCCAGTTCCATCCAGGGCGTTATGAAGCGCGTGAAGGCCAAGGGAGTGCCGGTCGTTGTCTACGAGCCAACGCTGGACGCGCCGGAATTCTTCGGTTCCGAGGTGACGCATGACCTTGAGAAGTTCAAGGCCGAGTGCGACGTGATCATTGCCAACCGGTGGAGCGACGATCTGGCCGATGTTGCCGGCAAGGTGTATACCCGCGACCTATTCAAGAGGGATTAGTATTTGTGGCGATTACTGCTGATAAAAAAAAGAGACGGCTGCTCCTTCTGACGAGGAGGTTCCCCTTTAACCGCGGCGAGGTCGCCGCTGAGTCCTATCTCGAGAACGAGATAGGCGTTCTTTCGACCTATTTCGACGAGGTGCTCGCCGTGGGGACCGAGGCGCAGCCGGGTGACGCGCCCACCTGCGCGCTGCCGGGCAATGTGACGCCCCTGGCCTTGGGTTGCGGTAATACCTCCAAGGACAAGGCTTTGCTTGCAGTCAAAGGGATCGCGTTTCCCCTTTTGGGCGGTGCGGACGTTCGTGAGGCCTATGCCACAGAATCCGTTCATGGAATCGGAAAGCGCGTGTTTCGGGGCTACTTTGCCGCGAGGGCGAAGGCAAAGGCGGACGTGCTTGCGGAGGAACTGGTCCGCTTTGGCTTTGAGCCCACGCACATATACAGCTTTTGGCTTTACGACACCGCTTTGGTCGCTGCTTGGCTGACCGGCACGTACCCATGTGCACGCGCCGTTGCGCGTGCACATGGGTACGATCTGTATGCAGATCGTACCGATGTGCATTATTTGCCCTTCCGGGGATACCTCCTATCCAAGCTTTCCGGAGTGCTTCCCTGCTCGAAAGACGGGGAGGAATACATAAACGCGAACTGGCCGGGCCATGAGGGCAAGGTGACGACCTCCTATCTCGGAACGCGGGAGATGCCAGACAAGTCCGGCGAGCCGTTGACCTGCCCGTTGCGGGTCGTCTCGTGCTCGCGTATTGTCGACGTTAAGCGCGTGCCTCTTCTTGCTAAGGCTGTCACCCTTCTTGATGCCGAAGGGCTTCGCGTCGAATGGACCCATTACGGCGACGGCCCACAGCTCGAGGAGGCGAGGGCCGCCTGCTCGTTGCTGACGCACTCCACCGCGAAGTTCGCGGGGGCTTTGCCGAACGACGCGCTTTTGGGGGAGTACGCAGCGAAGCATTTCGACGTCTTCGTGAACGTCTCGTCAAGCGAGGGCCTGCCGCTTTCGATCATGGAGGCCTGCGGATTCGGCATTCCCGTCATCGCCACGGACGTTGGCGGAACCCACGAGATAGTAAGCGATGGCGTCAACGGCTTTCTCCTACCTAGCGACTGTGGACCGGAAGATGTCGCCGCGGCCATAAAGCGATTCGTCTTTTTGGGCAAGGCCGAAGGGTCTTCTATGAGGCGCGCTGCAAGGGCCGTTTGGGAGAGGGACTTCCGTTTGGAGGCCAACGTGGAGGGGCTTGTGCGCTCGCTCGGAGTCGATTACAGAAACGAAGGTGAATGATGGGCCAGATTGCGCAGAAGATGACCATGCTCAAAAGGTGGAGCAAAATGCTCACTGGCAAGACGGCTGTGGCCGTAGAGCAGAGCATGGGCAGGGCCTATAATGTCGGACAGTTGTCCGGGTACTACAACGATTTGACCGGCAAGGTCACTGGCAGTACTCTGCTCGACGAGGGCGGTGTCCCTGTTAGCGTCATCGCCGGTGGGGCGCGGGTGCATTTCCCCATCGCCATTTTCCAATACGGTTTGGGCTGTTACGACTTGAGCATTCTCAGGTCGGATGAAGTTGAGCGCTTTCTCGACGCACTAAGGGTATGCTCGGATTGGGCGATCGGCGCCCAGCGGGATGACGGCTCTTGGGACGCATTTGGTCCGATAGGCAGCGCTAAGTACTCCGTCTCCTCGATGGCCCAAGGCGAGGGGTGCTCGATGCTGCTGAGGGCCCATGCGGCTTTCGGGGACGAGTGCTATAGAGTTGCGGCGCTGAAAGCTGCCGAGTTCATGCTTATCGACATGGACAATGGCGGCGTGTCGTCGCATGACGGGGGAGAACTGTTCCTGGAGGAGTACCCTCAACGCCCCAGGCGCAGTGTCATGAACGGTTGGGTGTTTAGCCTTTTCGGTCTCTATGACGCATCGTTGGTCGACGCGCGCTTCGCCGGGCCATTCAAGCGCTCTGCGGAGACGTTGGCTTGCCATTTGGATGACTACGACGCCGGCTTCTGGTCTTATTACGACATGGAAAAGCGTATCGCCTCTCCCGCCTACCATCATCTACATATAGCGCAGCTCCGCGCAATGGCGGATCTTTCAGGCGACGCAAGGTTCGCGGTGAAGGCCGAGGTATACGAGCGCTATCAGGAATCTCCGGCCAACCGCAGGAAGGCGATTGCTAAAAAGGCGCTGCAGAAGCTGATCGAGAAATCCGATGCGGTGATCGTCCAATGAAGAAGGCCCTCTATATCGTGACCTCGATGGACACCGGCGGGGCCGAGACGGTATTCATGAAGTATTACCGGGCTTTGGACAAGTCGCGCTATCAGCTCGACTTCTGTGTGTCGTCCGACGTGCCGGGCTTTTACGACGCCGAAATCGAGTCGATGGGCGGCAGAATTGTGCACACAGTCAAGAAGACCGAGGCCGGGCCGGTCGCTTCGTTCAAGCGGCTCATGCAGATAGCCCGGGACGGCGGTTATTGCTGTGCTGTCAGGTCGTCTCAGCACAGTCTTTCCTGTCTTGATTTGCTCGCCATGAGATTCGGAGGCGTGTCCAGAACCATATTCAGGTCAAGCAACACGGGTACAGTTTCGAACAGCAAAAAGGAGACCCTGCTGCACAATCTTTTCAAGCCCCTTGTCAGGGTTGCGGCGACCGACTTCGCCGCCCCGTCTACCGAGGCGGGCGTCTACATGTTCGGCAAGGCGGGGGTATCGGGGCCGCGTTTCCATCTCATGAAGAACGCGCTCAACCTCGAGGACTACGCCTATGACGCTTCGACACGGGACGATGTTAAGCGCGAACTGGGCGTTTCTGCCGAGTCCTATGTCGTCGGGCACGTCGGGAGGTTCAGTGAGCAGAAGAACCACCTCTTCCTTGTCGATGTTTTTGCTGAAATCGCCCGGAGAAGGCCAGACGCCGTCCTCATTCTCGTCGGCAAAGGCGAGACACGCACGGCCGTTGAGAGGCGCGTTGCCGAGCTCGGATTGACCGATAGGGTGGTGTTTGCCGGGGTTAGGAGCGATGTCCGCCGTCTCTATTCGGCTATGGACGTCTTCATCTTCCCCTCTGTCTACGAAGGCCTGCCGAACGTCGTCGTCGAGGCGCAGGCAAACGGACTCCCTTGCGTGATTAGCGACTCCATCACGCGGGAGGTTGGCATTTGCGAGAACGTCGTTTACAAAAGTCTGGGCGACGCTCTGGACGAATGGGCCGACGCCGCGCTCTCCGCGGATCGCATAGGGTCAAGCGCCAGTGCGAGGGATTTGAAAGGCTCGGGCTATGAAATCAATTCGGAGCTTCCCGGTTTCGTGAGGCTGGTATTCGGATGAACTTTATCGAAACATCGCTTTTCTACTTTCTTGTCGTTTTGCTTTCAGCGGCGCTTGCGCGCATGTCGGAAAACGGCAAAAGTAAGGCTGGGCTGGTCGCTGCCGTGGTTCTTCTTACCGCCGTCGGGGGCTTGAGGTCGTATGCGGTTGGGCAGGATACCCTGGGTTATAAAGAGGGAATCGAGTACTTCTACGCGTATGGGACCACGATGTGGAACCATACGTTCAGCGTTCCGTACGGTGTCTTCACAAGTGCGGTGCTCCATATCTGTAACAATTACTCGTTCTTGCTCGTCGTCGAGTCGCTGATCACCAACGCCTTTTTTGCTTTCAGGCTTTGGGATTTTAGACGAACGGCATCGCTCTCGTTTGCGATGTTCGTCTATACGGCAACGGTGTTCCCGCTGTCTATGTGTCTGACGTGCCAGATGATTGCAGTCTCGCTGGTTTTCTACGCAACCAGGTTTTTAGAACAGAATAAGCCGTTGCTTTTTTGCGCTTGGTGGGCTGTTGGCGCTCTTTTGCACGCGTCCGCCCTGATAGGGGTCCTATTCCTCATCTACTACCTATTTTCCAACAAAAGCAAGAGCCGATCGCAGTTCGCCGCGAAGATGCTTGCATCGGTTGCCCTGCTGTTCCTGGCAGCTTATGCGGGCTCTAAGCTCGTCGACCGGTATGCGCGTTACTCCGTGAACGAATCGAGCATCGGGTTGATGGTTTTTGCGCAGGCGACCGTCCTCGCGATCGCATATTTCGTCAGCCGCGAAACTGCGAATGTTGCCCCGGTTGAGAGCGACGGAATGTCGCGGCTCAAAGCCAACCGGATGCCGCTCGTGTTTTACGCTTTAGGCATTTTGGCTTCGGCGTCCTCTTATGTGATTGCCAACGCCGGCCGCATAGCCTATTACTTCACCGTATTAGGCCCCGTGATTTTCGGAGGCTTCGTGAAGGACGCTCGGAAAATAAAAGCCCGTTTTTGTCTTGGCTGTTTTCTAGTTGTCTGGTTCCTTTTCTACGCCTTTTATGCCTATCTGCTTCATACCGGGCTTGGTATCGAGTCTTATTCGTTCGTCTGGATGGGGTAAATAGTGCCCGAAACCGTTTCGGGCATATACGAGCAAAGTCTACGTTGGTGGTTTGCATACGCCCAGGGCTTGTTCCATGTGTAGCGCAGAGAATTAAAAAGTAAAACGCTTTGTTTAAGCTCGGACTTAAGGAAATTGTATATATGGAAAGCAAAATTAAAAAATACCTAAGTGACCCGTGGATGGCCTACTGTGCCTTTACGTCGAAGGGTCTAACGAAATGGGTTTCCGACAGGACGCACCTTCGATTGATGCATCGCGCCAAGTTGGGCATGTGGCCTAGCATAGACTCGCCGGTGACCTTCACTGAGAAGATGCAGTGGCTGAAGCTTAACGATCACAACCCTGCGTACACGACCATGGTCGACAAGTACCGCGCTAAGGACCTCATTGCCTCGCGTGTGGGCTCCGAGCACGTGGTCAAGACGTTGGGCGCCTGGAATTCCGCTGATGACATCGATGTGAGTGGGCTACCGGAGAAGTTCGTACTCAAAACGAACCACGACTGCGGCGGCGTGCTCATCTGCACTGACAAGGGACACTTCGATCTCAACAGTGCCAAGGACTTTTTTCGGGGTCATTTGAAGCAGAATTATTTTTACGGGTGCAGGGAATGGCCTTACAAGAACGTGAAGCCCGTCGTGTTCGCCGAGGAGTTCTTGGAGAGCGAGGGCGATAATGCCCGTGATGAAGACGATAACTGGGAAGGCATCGACGAGTTCGACTTCTTCTGCTTTGACGGGGAACCCCGGCTGATTTCTTATTGCCACGGGGACAAGAACGATTCTGAGAAGAGGTACAACGATTTCTACGACACTGAGTGGAATCTGCTGCCTTTGGCGATGGGATACGCGAGTTCCGAAGAGACGATCCCTGCCCCGGAGCAGCTCAGCGAGATGCTCGAGCTATCAAGGAAACTGAGTGACGGTGTACCTTTCTTGAGGGTCGACCTCTTCATCTGCAAGGGGCGCGTTCTCGTCGGCGAGCTGACTTTCTACCCGTGGGGCGGGTTTACGCCTTTCAGCCCCGCTGAGGCGGAGAGGACGTTGGGGCAAATGGTTTCTTTGCCCCAACGTGAAAACGAGGAATGATGGCAAACGAAAGCTGCATTCAGTGCGTGCGCATGGATAATCAGCCAGTAAGCGCGTTCCGGCGTTTCTTCATGGAGGTTTAGTATGTCCGACACAAAAGACCTCCGGGCGAGGTCGGCAAGCGCGGCAAAGTGGTCTCTGGCAACCGAGATTATCGCCAAAATCATCTCGCCTATCTCGCAGCTCGTCTTAGCGAGGCTGCTGGCGCCAGAGGCGTTTGGCATGGTGGCGACCGTCACCATGGTAGTGAGCTTTGCCGACATGTTCGCGGACGCCGGGTTCCAGAAGTACCTGGTGCAACACAGCTTCCGAGACAAAAAAGACCTGCATGCCAACGCTAACGTGGCCTTTTGGACGAACTTCGGCATATCGGTGGTCCTGTGGTGTCTCATTGCCATATTCAACGATCCGGTGGCCACCTTCGTGGGCAATCCGTCGCTGGGCTTTCCCTTGGCCGTGGCCTGCCTCTCTCTCCCGTTGACGTCGTTTTCGAGCATTCAGATGGCGTTGTTCCACCGTAATCTCGATTTCAAGTCGCTTATGCCGGTGAGACTGACGTCGACCTTACTTAACTTCGGCTCGACGCTTGTACTGGCGTTTATGGGATTTGGTTACTGGTCACTTATCGTTGGCACTTTGGCGGCGAATATTGTAAATGCAGTGGGGCTGACTCTGCTGTCTGAGTGGAAGCCGCGTTTTTTCTACTCCTTCAACATGCTGAAGGCTATGTTCTCATTCAGCGGATGGACGCTTTTGGAGTCGTTCACCATATGGCTTTCCTCTTGGGCGGGCACCTTTATCGTGGGGCATTTCCTGGGTGCGGCTGAGTTGGGATATTACAAGACGCCAGTCACCTTTGTGAGCGGGTGCTTCGGGATTATCACGAACGCTACGACGCCCATCTTGTTCTCGTCACTTTCGCGCCTTCAGTTTGATCGGGAAGAATACGTTGCTTATCTGCGACGCTTCCAGTTCATGGTGGCATTGTTCCTGTTGCCGTTGTCTGCGGGTATCTTCGTATTCCGCGAGCCTTTGGTGGCCCTGTTGCTCGGCGATCAGTGGGGCGAGGCGACGCTCATGTTCGGGTTGTATGGGCTGGTGCAGGGGCCGATGGTGCTGCTCTCATACTACAGCAGCGAGATGTATCGCTCTCTTGGTAAACCGCGCGTGTCTACGCTTGTGCAGGTGATGTACCTCGTGTTGATGACGCCGCTTATGACCGTGGCGGCTATGCAAGGGTTCGATGCCGTCGTGTGGGCTGATGCGGGATTGAGAATCCTTTTGATTGCTATCAACCAAGTGGTCACATATTTCGTGGTTGGCCTTTCGTTTGGGCGCACTATGTTGTCGCTCAAGGAGCCCATTTTCTGCACATCGATGATGTGCGCATTTGCATGGGTGACGTATGGACTCGCATCTAGCAACTGGCTTGGCGTCGGGTTGGACATTGTAGGGTGCGTCGTTGTCTATTTCGCGATTTGCTTTGCTTTGCCCAAGAGTAGGAGGGTGCTGCTGAAGCTGGTCAAGGGCGGCGGCTTTAAAACGTTTTGAGGTCTGTAATTAACTTGTTGGGAGTTCCATCTCAGGACTTCCTTAAAACGAAAGAGTGGGGTATATATGCAGGATAGAAAAGTCCTCGTCACTGGCGCCGCCGGCTTCATCGGGGCGTTTCTGGTGAAGCGGCTGCTCGAAACCACCGACGACGCGATCATCGGTCTGGACAACGTGAACAGCTACTACGACCCTGGCATCAAGGAGGCTCGCCTGCGAATGCTGGCGGAGGTGGACAAGGCGGGGCGTTTCGCCTTCGTGCGCGGCGACCTGTGCGATGCCGCGTTGATAGAGCGCCTGTTCGCTGAGAACGGCTTCGACGTTGTGGTGAACTTGGCCGCCCAGGCCGGTGTGCGATACTCCATCGAGAACCCCAAGGCCTACATAGACAGCAACCTGGTAGGGTTCTTCAATATATTGGAGGCTTGCAGGCGCCACCCGGTGAAGCATCTTGTCTACGCGAGCTCTTCCTCCGTCTACGGCGGCAACGAGAAAGTGCCTTTCTCGGAGGACGACCGTGTAGACTCTCCGGTGAGCCTGTACGCCGCCACAAAGAAGTCCAACGAGCTAATGGCCGCGGCCTACTCCAAGCTTTACTCCATCCCAGCCACGGGCCTGCGCTTCTTTACGGTGTATGGGCCCATGGGAAGGCCCGACATGGCATACTTCGGCTTCACCGAGAAGTTGCGTCGTGGCGATACGATTAAGATTTTCAACATGGGCGATTGTAAGCGCGACTTTACGTACGTGGACGATATTGTGGAGGGCGTGCGCAGGGTCATGGACGGCGCTCCTGAGGTCAAGATCGGTGTTGATGGTTTGCCAATGGCCGCTCATCGCGTGTATAACATCGGCAATTCGAATCCCGAGAACTTGCTGATCTTCGTTGATACGCTGCAGCGTGTGCTGGTTGAGGAGGGCGTGCTCCCCGCCGATTACGATTTCGAGGCGCATAAGCAGCTCGTTCCTATGCAGCCTGGTGACGTGCCTGTAACCTATGCGGATACTGGCGCCTTGGAGCGCGATTTTGGTTACAAACCCGCAACGCCGCTCGAGGACGGTCTTCGTGAATTCGCGAAGTGGTATCGCGAGTTCTACGGGAATTAGCTGGGTGATAGCAATGTCGAATGTATACAGCAGTGACCGTATTCGCTTTGGGGGTGTTCCTATAGTTTTGTCAACTGGGAAATGCTCTCCGTGCGACAGAATCGCGGCATGCTGACGCCAAGCCATTAG
>NZ_WWSL01000020.1:0-46179 GCF_009875845.1 Collinsella sp. BIOML-A6 | reverse complement strand
GGGGCTAGTTCCGCGTTGCGCTAGCTGCGGAAACGCGGGGGCCGTTCAAGCTGTTGCGTTGAGATTGAAAATCAACCTCGGCCACGACCTCGATCCTATAGAGCGGCACGTCAGAGGCATCAACCCGCCGCAAGAAGTTTTTCACTCAGGGCCGCACGGGCAAACTCACTTGGCGTCATCCCCTCGGCAGCCGCCCGTCGACGAATAGCTTCCTTCATTCCCAGAGGAATCTTGACCGATAACGTTGCCGTTCCCTCACCCGAGAGTGGAGGCCGTCCATGCACGAGCCCACCAACGGTGTGTTCGCCATCCGGAAACTCTCCGCGCTCGTACGACTCACACCACGCGTCAATCATTTCATCCGTTACAACCTGACCATTGGCGGTCGTATATGTCTTGCCCATCATCGACCCCTTTGCCGAGCTCGCTCGATCTCTTGCCAGAATTTCTTCTGAACCGGAGACAAGGCATGAATAATGAGCCATCCACGAATAAGTTCGACCGCAACAAGTTCCACACTTCGACCGTCTGGAAGCCATCCAATGGCAAGCCATCTCGGCGGCTCGTCTTCCGACTCGCGGCGAATACACTCAGTAACCGCGAGCCAGGCACCAAGCACCTGTTTTTCCGTCAGGTGCTTCTTGGCGTTGGGATGGATCTCAACATCCATGCATCTCCTCCTCCATCCTACCCAATTTCGTATGACGAAAGTCAGTTGTCGTCAATTCTTACGCCGGCACTTGTTGAAAGGCAGGGGGCGCGGTGAAGATTGAGGGGCGCTCCAGCGTGGCCCAGGCGCATGGGTGGGAGCACATGCTCCAAGGGCGAATGCTTTCGTAGCAAGCGAGAACATTGCCATTTCGATCGATAAAGGCGATGTCGATGGGATAGGCCATAAAGCAGGTGTGAACCGATGAACAGCGCGGAAACGCCATGACAAGCGGCAGTCCGCTGGCGGCAATCGGCCGCCGTCCCAGCATGCCGCGCAGACGCACGGTAAACGACTCCGCCACCACAAACTCGGCCGGCGTCCAGCCCAACCTGTTGAGCGCCCGCGCGTAGGCGATATAGGACGAGACCGCGGTCACATGACCACCCCCGGACGCCATGGATCGACCGTCACCGCGCGTTCATGCGTGAGCACGGCCGGCGCCCCCAGGGAAACGCCGGCGATGCTCAGCGAACTCGGCCACGGCTCGTAGTGCATGGTGCAGGTATAGGTCCTAAACGTGCCAGTTAGAGAGAGCAGACCACCATTCGATGACGTCGTGCCCTGCTCGCTCGAGACCTCGACCTGTAGGTCATATCCCTCCATGGCATCCTGAATCTGAGCTTGAACGGTCGCGGAAGCGTCAATGGAGCTCTCGTCACCCTCCCCGCCCGGCGCCACAGCGTGCGCCAGCACGATGTCGGGCACCACGCGGTCGAAGCGCGCGACCGCGCCGGCAAAGATCATGACGTTGTACGCGATGAGAGCCAGCACGAGCAGGACAGGCGTGACCACGGCCATCTCGACCGTCGCCTGGGCACGCTCCTCGCGCAGGCCCGTGCGAATGCCCATTACGACCCACCGCCAAAAGCTCCCACCAGCGTGGCAACATCGACCGTGAGTGGGATGGAGCCGCCGCCGGGCAGCGGGATCTCCGCAAGTGTGAACACCGCGCCGCTGATGGTGCGCTCGACGTGATATTCCAAGGCCTCGCAAAGTGCCTTGGGGTCAGTCACGCCCAAGGGGATTTTTCGCAGGGTATCTTGAGTTTTGGAGATGTCTGCGATATCGGATCCCGGACTTTTGATGACATTGACGGTATCGGTCAGCACCGGTTTTCGCAGACGCAAATCGCACGGTTCGAGTCCCAGCGCCGCCACGGAGGACGAGACGGTGTCACCGAGCCAGGACGCGATGGAGCCCAACGCGCCGCTACCGCCTCCCAAGTCACCGATCAGCTCTCCCACAAGCTCGTCGGCCGCACCCTGGATGTCTCCGTACCCCACAAGCAGGCGGCCCCAAACATCCATAACGCCGTCGAGCACGCCGGCAACGCCGCCCGAACGCTCCTCCAGCGTCGAGAAAAACCGCGAGAGAACGTTATTTTGTGCCGTCGCATCATCGGGCGCGAGCACTGCGGCAGAAATTGCACCACGATCGCCAAGCTCAACTGCCGTGTTAAACGAAGAGTTGAGCTCGTCGGGACTGGAGATGGCGCCCGAGACCGCAAAGGCGACCACGCCGTTGCGACCGGGCGGGGCGATGCGCGGGCGCTCACCGGAAAGTTCTTTGATGGCGGTATCGAACGCATTGCCCGCACGGTCGGCTTCGTCCTCAGTTTGGCGCTCGAGCTCGAGCTCCTTGTTGCGACAGTCGACGTAGTCCTCCAGGGCGTCTTTAAACTTGTCAAAATGATACTCGAAGCCGTTTTCGATAGAGGTTGAAGGCGCCGCAACAGCACCAAGCGACGAAACGCCAAAATGGCATTTACTGCATTTGTCCTGTCCATCGTAAGCGGCAACCGAAGCAAATCCGCTCGGCGTTCCTTTCTTGTAGTTAGGGCAGGTCGTCCCGTAATGCAGATATGCCTTGTCATCGTTCACGCTCGTCGGCCATACCGCATCGGTGTAGAGTTCGGTCGCCCGAACCTCATCAGAGTTGCGCGGCAGCAGCGGAATATAGGAGGAGACCCTGTCTCCGTTCTCGGTTATATATGCCCGATCGACCTCTGCGCTCGCATAGGTATAAAACGCCTTACGCGCCGCAGACTCCGCCTTCATCTCGACACTCGGGCCTTGGGGCTTCTCATTTGCCAGACGCCAATGGTAGTAGTCCTTCGCGCGATCAAGGGCAACTTGAGGCTCCCACGTAACGCTCGATGAGTAATGCGGATTTTGAACACCGGAGAGATCACTTAGGCTTTTTGCGCGCTCCCACATACAAGAACAGCTGCCGACCGAACCTTTATCCGATCCACCGCAATCCGCTAGCCAGGCGCGCTCTTTAGCCTTTGCCGTCTCCTCCGATGCTTTTTGTAGCTCCTCGGCCGCGCGCTCCAGATCTTCCGACGCATCTTTAATGGCATCAGTCGAGATTTCGGATCCTTCGAGCGCAACAAAATCCGACTCGGATGTTCTGGGCACGGCAAGCGCCGTACCGGTATAGGTCACGCCATCGGTATCCTGCGCCGACACTGCCTGCATGGCGCGCGCGGCAACCAGGTACGGCAAGGCAGTCTCGATCTTTTGCAGGCCCTTTGCCGCGCTTTTGGCAAACTTGTTACGCGTTTTAATGATCTGGGTTCCCGTATCGATGATATCGCTGCCGACAACCTCGGCGCCCGGAATGAGAATGGCAACCAAGCCGGTGCCGATCGTGGCAAACCCCGCCAGGCCCAAACTCAAAATGCTCGCATCCACCACCGTGGCGGCTGTGTGATAGGACGACACCACGTTGGCGCCCGCCAGCGCACCGCTATCGGCCGCCACCTGGGTGTCTCCGGCGCGCGACATGCTCCATATCGCCGCGGTCGACGAAAACAGCAGCGTAAGCACCACCAGAATGACAACCGCAGAGGAGAGCGTGGTATAGGCACCGTCTTCGATAAACAAGTCGATACCGGCACGGCCCATAAAGCCGCCCCGCTTGCGGCGAGCGCCTGGTCGACGGCGGGCCGCAAACCCTTGTGTCACCCGCAGCAGGCAGCGCCTAATCCCATGCAGCAATCCATGAATCATAATCTCCCTCCAGCCATTCGGGACGCGATCGATACGAGACGTCAACCTTGAGCTCGACATAGCCGCCCTCACCCGCACTGCCCATGGCCTGCACAAATGCACCGATCACGGGCAGCGGCTTAACCTCGCCGGCAACAGACACGGACGAAACGCCACCGGTACCGGCCCGCCCCAACTCGATATCCCACGACAGCGGCCCGCCGGCATGAAAAATCGAGACGTTGGGCACCGCGGCAAGTCTGCGGCGAGTGAACTCCTTAAGGTCATCGTCGTCCTCCACCGTCGTCGTGGTCATAAGCCGCGCGGTCTCGGCGGCGGCAGACTCCATGACCGCGCGCGTATAGAGCAGGCACACCGGCTGCAACGCGAGCAAGATAAGCGTCAAAAACGTCGGCAGCAAAAAGGCGGCCTCGACCGTAGACTGCGCCCGATCCTCGCACGCGATATCAATACAGAGCGATGTCCTTGGCACCCGTTGCGGCATCGATAACCGACGATGGGGCGACGCCATGAGACGCTGCCCGCTCGACCAGTGCCGCCAAGCGCCCATCGGCGCCAGCGCGCCAAAGCCCCGCAATCGCCAACACAATCGATAACAACGCCACGGTGACGATGGCGTATTCGACGGTCGACTGAGCAGATTCCTCACGCAGGACATTAGGCATTTCACGACCCCTCCTTTAACTCCGTTGTTTGCGGAACCAGACGCACGGCACGCAGGCGGCACGAGGCATCGCCGGCATCCGCAGCAACCGTCACCATATCGACCCAGCCCCGCCCATCGCGCACGATGGCGCCCCATACGTTGCCTTTAATATCGAGATAGCCGCTCAGGGCGAGCTGGGCCGTGGGCACCTCGCGGTAGGCGCGCAGCAGGTCTGCCGCTGCCTCGGTCATCGGCCGGTCCTCGGACCATGCGAGTCGAACCGCGATCGTGTTGTCTGCAGACGACTCCGCGCTGGCCGCCCGCTCGTCGAGTGCCTGCAAAAAGGTCCGAGCCGTGACGGCGGCATTCTGACCGCCCATATCTCCCGCGTCTTCCGCTTGTGACACCGCTGCCGAGCCCGATCCCAAATCGGCAGTAGCACCTGGACGCTGCTGCCGCGCAACACCCAGCCCCCAAAGCGTCACCGCTATCGCCACGAGCAAACAGACGAGCACCGGCGGCGAACCAACAGGCCGCCTGCCTCCTACAGGCTGTTGATGCCGTCTTTGATCGCGTTCCATAGTTCTTCGACTTTGCTC
The DNA here is from genome assembly GCF_009875845.1 of Collinsella sp. BIOML-A6. Taxonomy (NCBI): domain Bacteria; kingdom Bacillati; phylum Actinomycetota; class Coriobacteriia; order Coriobacteriales; family Coriobacteriaceae; genus Collinsella; species Collinsella sp. BIOML-A6. The sequence continues at coordinate 41,208 of NZ_WWSL01000020.1, read as the reverse complement.
TTAAACGCGACGATGGCGATAATCGCGATCACCACGAGCACGCCGACCAAGATGGCGTATTCGGTCGTGCCCTGCGCGCTCTCCTCCCGCAACAGCGCCTTGGCACGCTGGCGAGCGCGGATTGCCCGGCAAAAAGCCCAGCTCCATGCCTTGCCCGCAATGTCGGTCATCGTGTTCATGTATTCCTCCCTACATCATCCCGCCTGCTCCCAGCAGCGGGCCCAATATGGACAGAAGCAACGCCGGTAAAATGAGCGTGCCGGTGGGAATCAGCAACTTGACCGGTGCACGCTCGATCTCGCGCTCGACTGCGGCGCGATGGGCCGCACGGATCTCGCGACTTTGAGCAGCCAGCGTCTCGGCCAGCGGAGCGCCCAGGGCAAGCGCCTGCCCCACCGTGATGGCAAAGGTCTCGAGCGCCCTCACATCCAAATCACGCGCGGCAGCCAACAGCTCGGCCTCGCGCGTCCCCACGCCCACCTGCCACGCCATGCAGGCTCGCTCAAGACGGACGGCCAGCACCGACCGACGATTGGCACAGAAAATCTCGAGCGCCGCGTCAAACGAAAGGCCGGCAGAAAGCCCCAGGCGCACCACGTCGATCATCTCGGACACCTCACCGAGCGACACCCGCGCCGGGCCGCCCGCCCCAACCACACCCTTCATTCGCGCGGTCAGGGTATCAATCACCGAGCAGCCCACAGCAATGACCAGTACCGCCTCACGCTTGCACGTCTCTGCAATCTTGCGAGCATCCGCACGCTCCAAACCTGTCGCGGCAAATACGCTCAGGGCACACAGACAAGCCGCGACCCCGACCAGGGCGCTCATAACTCCACCCGCATAATGCGCCGGATAACTACCAGGGCAACGACGTTGAGGGCAAGTCCCAGCACCACGGCGCCCGCACCAGCCGGTGTCGCAAGACCGCGACGAAAGTCTGCCGAAAGCAAGGCCAGTACCGCACACATGCCTGCCGGCATCGCCGCGACCATGTGTGCCGACATACGCGCCTGTGACGTCTTAACGTCCAGACGGCGTTTGAGCTCAATGCGCTCACCCACCATGCTCGACGCCTCGGACAGCAAGCCGGCAAGCGGAGCCCCGGTACGCTGCGATACTTTGAGTGCCAAGGTGACAAGCGAAAGGCCGGGGGCATCGATGCGAACGAGTAGGTCATCGAGTGCGTCGGTCGCCGAGATACCGCAATCGATTGCCGCCGCCACCCGCAAAAACTCGGTATGCACCGGCTCTTGCGCATGGGCGCCCACAAAGCGCATGCCCTGTGCCAGCGAATGCCCCGAGGCAAGCGACATGGATAACGCTGTGAATGCCTCGGGCATGGCCTCTTCTACATCATGCTGTTCGCGTCGGCGATCGAAGGTGTCACGCGCGGCGCCCACGCCAAACGGCGTCGCCAGCCCCAAGACAAAGCCGATGGGCGACAATGACGCAACGGCCAGCAAAACGCTGCAGATACCGCTCGACAGCAGCAGAAATGACAGACGAGACGCGTTATCCTCAATAGCAAGCCCAAGGCGATCTGTGGGGATCAGCGACACCCACGAGCGGGCAATCTTTGTCAGCAGGTCGTTTTCCGCCACCTCACGCGGCAGCTTCTCCGCCATCGATTCGAGCGTCTGGCGCGCCAGCTCCGCCGGCGGCATCCGCGGCACACGAGGTTCTGCCCCACACGCCGTCGCGACAGAAAGCCCCGCCAAACCCCCTACGACGAGGGGCATAGCGATCTCCATTCGTCCACCTCCTCTTGTGTGAGCGTTCCCGACCGCAAGCCCTCCGCAATAAACGGCGGCTCGCGGTCGAGCGTCCAGGTGCGTTCGGCGGCATCGAACGTCACATAGCGTTCGAGCTCAACACCGCCCGACACGCCGCGGCGAACCCCCGAATATGAAGCCACAAAGCGCCTGCCATCTGCATGACGCTCGGACATCACGATGCCGTCGAGCGCCATGGCGATCTGCTCTTCGATAAGCTCACTCGGCAAATCGATGCCGTAGCGCGCAAGCAGCGTCAGGCGAACCACGGTCTCCTGCTCGGTACCCGCATGGAGCGTGGTGAGCGAGCCGTCGTGGCCCGTGTTCATGGCTTGCAGCATGTCGCAGCACTCGGCACCGCGCACCTCGCCCACGACGATGCGGTCGGGGCGCATGCGCAGAGCATTGGTCACCAGGTCGCGAATCGTCACCGCACCCTCGCCCTCGATTGACGCCTCACGCGCCTCCAGACGAACAACGTGTGGGTGATGTGCAAACTTGAGCTCGGCGGAATCCTCGATCGTCACGATGCGCTCGCCGGTGGAAATCTCGCACGACAGCGCGTTGAGCAGCGTGGTCTTGCCCGACCCCGTGCCTCCCGCAACTGCCAAGTCCTGCCGCAACGACACCGCGCACGACAGCAGCTGCGCATACCAAAGCGGCAGTGACCCCAACCCCACAAGCTCGTCCAACGAACAGATACGGTCCGAGAACTTACGGATGGTGAGGATTGGCCCGTCGATCGCCACGGGTGGAATCACCGCGTTGACGCGATAACCCGTCTTGAGGCGGGCGTTGACGATGGGGCTACGCTCGTCGATACGACGGCCGAGCGGCGAAATGATGCGGTCGATGAGCACACGGATCTGCTCGTCGTCCTCAAACGCATGCTCGATGGGATACAAAACGCCGCTGCGCTCAAAAAAGGCAGAGCGACAGCCGTTGATCATGATTTCGGTAACGGTGTCGTCCTCGATGAGCGGCTGCAGCGGTCCCAGGCCCACCACGTCATCTAGGATCTCGTCGATGATGGTCTCACGCTCAGGCGTCGCCAAGTCGGTCGGCTCTTCCACGTTGAGTGCCGCTTCCACCGCCGGACGTAACTCAGAGCGGGCAAGGGCCGGATCGACGTAGGCACTGATGCGCGCCACCTCGTCGTAGCCCATGCGGTCCATCACCGCACGCTTGGTGCGGCGTTTGACGGCACGGTGGCGCCCCGCATCAACGGGGGCAGCCGCGGCGACCGCGCCGGCGGCTTTAATCCTCGTCTGCAGACTCATCGCGAATCACCCTCACGCGACCAGGGAAGACGAATGCGCGGGCGCTCGGTGCGGGTCGCGCGGTCGGCGACCATATCGCTCCAGGGACCGACGGCGCAGCCCAGCTCCACGAGCATCTCGCGCGTGGCCTCGCGCACGCTGGTCGCAAAAGCGCTCGTCTGACCCACCGCCTCGTCGGCGCGACCGAATGCCATGAGCGCGGCCAAGTCCTGACCGCCATCGGCAATGCGGATCTTGGAGCTCAGTGCGCAGGCAATCTCGAAGCGCATGGCGACGTCCTCGTCGGCACCGCGCGCACCAAACCGGTTGAACACGGCGCTCATGCGCGTGCGTGGCACGCCCACACGGCTCGCCAGCTCAATGACGCGCGAAGCGGATGTCGCGGACGATACCGCTGCATCGCCTACGACCAGGCAACGGTCGCTCGCCGCCACCGCGGCGGCCACGGCATCACCCCAAAAGACCGAGGTGTCGACAAAGACCACGTCGGATTCGCGACACAAAACATCGAGCAATAACTCCACCGGACGTGCCATGAGCTCGGCCTTCTCGGGGGCCGCGACAGGTCCCCAGAGCGTGACGCCCGGGGCGACGCGCATCGATGCGGCCACGATATCCGGCTCGGCAAGTGCACCCGCCGCCGACGGCTCGATAAGCATCGCCATATCGTGCGGGGCATCGACACCCAGCAGATCGTATAGGTTTCCAAACATGAGGTCCAAGTCGAGCACAGCGGCACGCAAACCCAACAGCGACGCCGCATGCGCCATGGTGGCAACGATCGTCGACTTGCCGCAACCGCCCGAACCCGAAACGGCGCAGACAACCGGTGCCCGACGCGACGGAATCGAAGCGCCCGCCGACGGCGCGGGAGCTGACGGTGCAGGAACCGGCGACACGGACGCGGGCGACAACATCCCCGTCTCCCCCGCCGCGGTCACGCGCTGAGCCCAAGCCGGCATGGCAGGCTGCCCGGGCTGCGGTTCCGAAGCCAAAGACGCAACGGCACACGGCTCGTCAGCCCCGGCAAAACCCTCGACCTCGTCGAGCTCATCGGCCAGATTTACGCCGTGCACGTATCCCATTTCTTCAGCCAGAACGTCATCGCCATACGGTACCGGCCCTCCAGCGTCATCGTATGCAAGGGGATCCCGGGGGCGCCGACCATGCTCGGCTTCCGCTTTTCCATATTCATCAACACGCGGGCCTCTTGTAGCGCGAGGCGCCCCGGGTTCCCTATCAGCAAAAGCATCGGGCTCAATCGTCATGCGCCGATCGGAATCAACCGTTCCCTCACCCGCGCGCCCGTTGCCGCACAAACTGTGCGCAGCGATGACCTCGGTCGCCCCCGCGCGAAACAGCCCTTCGATATCCGACGGGTCGAGTGTCTCGATCAACACGACGACGCGACTCACACGGCCCTCGGCCGTCAGGCGCGCAACGGTCTTCCGCACGTCTTCGGTATCGAACAGAGACGCCGCGATGATGGCGGCACCGCGGCGCGACGGAAACGCCCGCGCCATGGATACCAGCCCGTCCAGGTTGCCCACGCGAAGCACCTGCGCGCCCACATCGCGACCCTCGACTTCCTGCTGTAGCAGCCCGTAATCGCCGCACGCGCAGCACGCAAGCCAGATCGCCTTCATCACTCGTCGCCTCCGCTCTTTTTGCCGCGCGCCGTGGCGGGAATCGTCAAGCTGACCGTCCCCTTTCCCGAGGCCCCCAGCAATTCCTTGACATCTTCGGGGTCTGCCGCCAGCGTCACCCACTCGATCTTGCCTTCACGCGTGGTGCCGGCATCTTCGCTGGTATCGATCACGTACGCGCCGCACAAACGATCGGTCACGCCATCTTTTTGCACGTACACGTCCACATAGCTGCCCACGCCCGTGGCGCCGCCGACCGAGTGTTCGGCATCGACCGCCACCGAAACGGCAACCTTGCCTTTAGGCACCTCGAGCTTGCGGCTCTCGGCCTTGGTGTAGACATTGCAAATCACGGCGTTTTTGGGAATGCGCGAGGTCGTCACCTCGCCGCGCACCTGACGCAGCTCGGTCGCCGCATCACGCGGCAGCAGACTCGCCAGCCATTCCTGAGTTATGACATTCGTCTCGTCGAGGGTCTCGCCGGCATCGATATCGCGCGCCGCGACGCACACCTCAACGCGGTCGCCGCCGTATTTTGCCAACGTCTCGGCCTGGGCCTGCTCGGCTTGCGAGCGGATCGACGAGCTGTAGACCACGCAGAGCACCGCGGCAAACACGCCCGCGACCAGACTGATGGCGATGCGCTTGCTCTTGTTCACGGCCGCTCCTCTCATGGCGGTGCCGGGCAAATGCCCGTGCCACCATTGTCTGGGCGGCCAGGGCGCAAAGCTGCGCAATCGCAATCTTGGTTTTACGTGTCAAACCAATTGCTGACCAAAAGCTGACCAGCCCGTCAAGCTCGTGGCAAGGTTTTGGTCAGAACGTCGGCAAAACGCATATTTCGAGGCACTTTGGCAGCAAAAAAGCCGCCTCCCAAGCAGTTGGGAGACGGCTGTCATAGGAAAAATCAATTACAGATGGACATCGGGGTCGAGCATTTGGGCACTCACGCGCATGGATGACGCCAGGTTTTGGAACGTCTCCAGGCGCTGGCTGTCGATCTGTCCCGCGTCCTCGGCCTCGCGAACGGCACAACCCGGCTCATGGGTGTGCGTGCAATCGCCAAACCGGCACGCGTGCGACGCCTCGACGATCTCGGGGAAGGCACGCGCCAGACCCCGCTCATGTCCCACGAGCGGCAGACTGCGCAGGCCCGGGGCATCGGCGATCACGCCGGCGTCGCCCGGCAGTGCCACCATCACACGCGCAACCGTGGTATGGCGACCTTGGTCATCACGCTCGCGCACGCCGCCAGTGGCCAGTGCATCGTGGCCCAGCAACGCATTGAGCAGCGTTGACTTGCCGGCGCCCGACTCGCCCAAGATCATGGCACAGCTCCCAGCCGGCACGCAGGCGCGCACCTCGTCCAGGCCGAGGCCCTCGGCAGAAGACGTCACGATTACGTGCACGTCCGGACCCACCAGACGGCGCACGCGGTCCAGATCGCGCTCGAGCTCATCGGCCTCGCAGCGGTCGGCCTTGGTGAGTACCACCACCGGCTCGGCGTCGCAGTCGAGTGCCAACACCAGTGAGCGCGCCACGCGGTCGAGCAGCACCTCGCCGGCGCCGAGCGCCTGCACAATCAGCACGCTATCCACGTTGGAACAAAGCACCTGGCGCTCACCGCGAGCGCGTCCGCGCCAACGCTCAAAACTCGTACGGCGTGGCAGCACGCACTCGATTACGCCCATGTCATGCCCGGGCGCACGACGCACCGCCACGCGGTCGCCCACGGCGGGCAGCAGAACTTCGTCCTCGCCACGCGACTTGGCAAACCCCACGGCATGCTCGGCACGGAAGGTATCACCGGCAGTCGCCACCAGCGGAAACCCGCGATCCAGGCGCACCACGGCGCCCAGCTGCATCTGCTCGGGCTTCTCGGCATGGGTGCAAAAATCATCGAAGGCAGCCCGCTGAGCATCATCGACCGGCAGGTCATCGAACGCCGGAACATCCTGCAGCGCATCGAGTCCCGGCACGCTTGCCAGCAGCTCCTCAGCAGATGCAGGGGCTTCGGTCGCAAGCTTTCGACGACGATCGCGCTTGGCCCGCGCCCCCGTCGTCTTTTTCTTCGCCTTCGCCTTAGCCTTAGCCACAAACGCCTCCCAGCACCAAAAATCACAACTGAGCAGGTATTTTACCCATAAAAAAGAGTCGGTCGAGCAACTGCTCGACCGACTCACACACTTTCCCTCAGCCCTTTATCATCCGCGCGGGAGAAAAGCCAGCAAGGATACCGCAGGGCCCGCCCGCCGGGAGGGGTTTCCTAAGGGCACATCCCGCAGCCGCAAAGCGGCGAGGACGTGCCCGTGGAAACCCCGCAGGCGGACGGGCCCGGACAGGAACGTTACTCTTTTTCGACCGCGCGCATGATCGCCTTGTAGATCTCCATCAGCGGAATGATCAGGAAGGCCAGACCCAGCGCGGCGATAACGCCCTTGAGCTCAAGCGTCACGGGGCCAAAGAACATCTCGGCAAGCGTCGGCTGCACGGTCACGATCACCGTCAGCACCAACGCCAGCGCGGCCGATGCCCACAGCCACTTGTTCTGCTTCTTCATCTTAAACAGCGACGTGCGACGGCTGCGCATATTGAAGCAGTGGAAGATCTCGACCATGTTGAGCGTGATGAAGGCCATCATCACGCCTTCCTCGTCGGCATTGCCGGCGATCATATCGGCGATGTGGATGTAACCCATGTCAAAGTACACGCCCACAAAGAAGCTCGCCAGCACCAGCACGGTGATGATCAGGCCCTGGACCACGCAGTCCAGACCCATATTGCCGGCAAAGACGCCGTCCTTGGCGTTGCGCGGCTTGCGCTTCATGATGTCGCCCTCGGCATCCTCCATGCCCAGCGCGAGCGCGGGGAAACAGTCGGTGACCAGGTTCACCCACAGCAGCTGCACCGGTTGAAAGATGGTAAAGCCGATGAGCGTGGCGATAAACACCGAGAAGACCTCGGCAAGGTTGGCCGAAAGCAGGAACTGGATGACCTTGCGGATGTTGTCGTAGATACGGCGACCCTCTTCGCAGGCACCGATGATGGTGGCGAAGTTATCGTCGGCAAGCACCATGTCGGCGACGTTCTTGGTAACGTCGGTGCCGGTGATGCCCATACCCACGCCGATGTCGGCGCGCTTGATGGACGGGGCGTCGTTGACGCCGTCGCCCGTCATGGCGACGATCTGGTCACGCGACTTCCAAGCCTCGACGATACGGGTCTTGTGCTCGGGCTGGACGCGGGCGTACACGCCGTAGTCCTCGATGTGTGCATCGAGCTCCTCGTCACTCATGCGATCGAGGTCGGCACCGGTAATGGCCTGGCTGCGATAGGCGACGATGCCCAGCTGCTTCGCGATGGCCACGGCGGTGTCGATGTGGTCGCCCGTGATCATGACGGTGCGGATACCGGCGTCGTGTGCCTCGCGGATAGCGTCAGCCACCTCGGGACGGACCGGGTCGATCATGCCGGACAGGCCGCAGAAGACCAGATCGTGCTCGAGCGCAGCGGGGCTGCAGTCGGCGGGAACCTCGGCGTAGGTGCGGCTCGCCAGTGCCAGCACGCGCAGGGCCTCGTCGGCCATGGCCTTGTTGGCTGCCACGAGCTCGGCGCGGCGCTCCTCAGTCAGCGGAACGACCTTCTCACCGTCATAGATGTGGGTGCACAGGCCGATCACCACGTCGGGCGCGCCCTTGGTGTACTGCTCGTACTCGCCGTCCAGGGTCTCGACGACCACGGACATCATCTTACGGCCCGAGTCGAACGGCGCCTCGCCCACGCGCGGGTGCTCGGCAGTCAGGCCAGTAAGACCAGCCTTGCCGGCATCATTGACGAGTGCGCACTCGGTCGGCTCGCCCACGGCCTCGCCCAGCTCCTCGTCCCACTGGGCATCGGAGCACAGCGCCATGCCGGCTAGGAACTTCTCCTTGGGCGCGGCGAGCTCGTGCTTGACGACGGTCATCTTGTTCTGGGTAAGGGTACCGGTCTTGTCGGAGCAAATGGTCTGTGTGCAGCCAAGGGTCTCGACGGCAGAGAGTTTGCGGATGATCGCCTGGCGCTTGGCCATCTTGGTCACGCCGAGCGAAAGGACGATGGTCACGACGGCGACCAGGCCCTCGGGGATGGCGGCGACGGCGAGCGAGACGGCAACCATAAAGGTGTCGAGCAGGGCAGTCGGGTCGGTAAGGACGTTGCCCACACCGTGGCGGAGGATGTCAACGCCAAAGATCACGACGCAGATGACGAGCACCATAATGGTGAGGATGCGGCTGAGCTCGGCAAGCTTCACCTGCAGCGGTGTGAGCTCTTCCTTGGCCTCGGCCAGGGCGCCGGCAATCTTGCCCATCTCGGTGTTCATACCGGTGCCGACCACGACGGCGCGACCACGGCCGTACACCACGGTGGAACCCATGTAGCACATGTTCTTGCGGTCGCCGAGCGGCACGTCGTCGGTGCCCGCGGCGAGCTCGATCACGTTGGCGTGCTTCTCGACCGGCACGGACTCGCCGGTGAGTGCGGCCTCCTCGATCTTCATCGTGGCGCTCTCGAGGACGCGGCAGTCGGCCGGGACGGAATCGCCGGCCTCGAGCATGATCACGTCGCCGGGCACGAGCTCGGAGCTTGGCAGGTGCACGAGCTTGCCGTCGCGCAGCACCTTGGACTGCGCTGCGCTCATCTCCTGCAGCGCCTCGAGGGCCTCCTCGCTTTTAGCCTCCTGGACCACGCCCAGCACCGAGTTGACGATAACGACGAACATGATGATGGCGACGTCGGCAAAATCGGGCTCGCCCTTGACCATGCCCGTGAGCGCGCTGATAACCGCGGCCGCGATCAACATGATGACCATGGGGTCGGCCATCTGCTCAAAGAACCGCTTCCACAGCGGTGTCTTCTCGGCTTCCTCAAGCTTGTTAGGGCCTGTCTTGGCAAGACGCGATGACGCCTCGCCGGTGCTCAAGCCGAGGTCCTCGTCGACACCTTGGTCGCTGAGCACCTCCGCCGCGGCGGACAGGTATTCCTTTTGCATATAGAGTCCCCTCCTGGGATTCGGGCCACTCAGCAGATTGATGCCCGATCATAATTCCCAGGAGAAGGGCAAGGGCTCATCAAGGCTGCCGTGCTGAGCGGCAGTTGATAGTGGAGCTATGGTACCCCAAAGCAGCGCGTCTAGCCAAAACAATCCATTTGGAAATACGGACTGTAAGCAACGGTGCAGACCGTGTGATGTTCGACATTGATAAAACGCTTTTTCTTCGGCGCATCGTCAAACTGAAATATCGCCCAGATAGCAGCGGTTAGAACGGTTGATAAAGATTTTTCATATACCGTTTTCCTGCAAAAAATGAACTTCTAATTCGGCATGCGGGCGATTTTTTGGGGTATTCGGTCGGCATTTCGTTATAATCATCTCGGTTTTATTTCTTATGGTTTATCTATCAGCGCAAGACGATGTCAGATGGAGGTCTGAATGTACAAGCGCACCAAGATTGTATGCACCATGGGTCCCGCCTGCGATAGCGACGAGACCATCCGCGAGATGATCAAGGCGGGCATGAACGTCGCCCGTTTTAACTTCTCGCACGGCTCCTACGACGAGCACCACGATCGCATCGAGCGCGTCCGCCGTATTTCCAAGGAGCTCGGCATGCCCGTCGGCATCTTGCTCGACACCAAGGGCCCCGAGGTCCGCACCGGCCTTTTGGTCGACGGCAAGAAGGTTGCCGTCAAGACCGGCGACAAGATCGTCGTCACCGCTCAGCCCACGTCCGAGGATTTCCACGGCACCGCTGAGCACATCTCCCTCGACTACCTGGCTCTGCCCTCCGAGGTCGAGAAGGGCTCCCTCATCCTGATCGATGACGGCCTGGTTGCCCTCGAGGTCGAGTCCGTCAGCGGCCAGGACATGACCTGCGTCGTTAAGAACGACGGCCTGATCGGCGAGCGCAAGGGCGTCAACATGCCCAACGTCAACATCTCGCTGCCCGCCATCACCGAGCGCGATCGTCAGGACATCCTCTTCGGCCTGACCGAGAACATCGACTACATTGCCGCTTCCTTCATCCGCGACGGCGAGTCCGTCCGCGGCATCCGCAAGCTTTGCCGCGAGAACGGTGGCGAGCACGTGACGATCTTCCCGAAGATCGAGTGCGCCCTGGGCGTCGAGAACTTCGACGATATCCTCGAGGCTTCCGACGGCATCATGGTCGCCCGTGGCGACCTGGGCATCGAGATCAAGCCCGAGCTCGTTCCCCACATCCAGAAGGAGATCATCGCCAAGTGCAACGCGGCCTACAAGCCCGTCATCACCGCTACGCAGATGCTTGACTCCATGCAGCAGAACCCGCGCCCGACGCGCGCCGAGGTTGCCGACGTTGCTAACGCCATCTACGACGGCACCGACGCCGTTATGCTCTCTGGCGAGTCCGCTGCCGGTAAGTACCCGGTCGAGGCTGTTAAGATGCAGGCCTGCATTGCTCTCGAGACCGAGAAGTACCTCCCGGCCCACGCTCCGCTCGAGGTTCCGGCTGATGCTCACGGCACCCGTGTCGTTAACAACGTTGTGGGCCTGTCCGCTGTGAACATGGCCACCACCGTTGGCGCCAAGTGCATCACCGTGCCGACGACCACCGGTCGTACCGCTCGCCTGATCTCGCACTTCCGTCCCAATATGCCGATCTGCGCATTCTCCCGCCACGAGTGGGCCGTCCAGCAGATGATCATGTACTGGGGCGTTATCCCGCATCAGGCTGCCATCACGCAGGGCACCGTCAATGGCACGATCGTCAAGGCGATCGAGACCGCTAAGGAGCTCGGCTACGTCGAGACCGGCGATCTGACCGTCGCCACCGCCGGCGATCCCCGCATGAGCGTCCAGCTCGAGGACAAAGTCTCCTCGACCAACGTCGCTTACGTCGCTCAGGTGCGCTAAGTCTTACTTGCAAGCAGATTTGCATTGTAAAGGACTCGGAAGGCAATGCCTTCCGAGTCCTTTTTCTGTGCCAATGCCGACACACGGCAAAACACGCACTCATTTCTTTACCAAAAGCGCGAAATCCACCCTTCGAGGCCCCAAAAATAAAGTCCCAAACGCTAAAAGTGTTCGCCCGGTGGCAAAACCACACCTTACCCGACGCTGCTAAATCGTTTTAGCAAGAGCCGAATCGACCGTGTTTTCGGAAGTGCGGGGAAAAATTGCTTACCCCCGAGCACAAGCCCTTTTATTTCAATAAAACCCCTGATAAAGTTGGCTTAAATACCGCTTGTGCCTGACCTATTTGTCTTTTTCCCCGCACTTCCGAAACGGATAGTTTTTCTAGCCCAATCACCGCTCAAACGATCGGATCGCTATGTCATTTCTTGCTTGCGGACCCACGGCTTTTCAGTACTATCGCATCCCACCCCAGATACTGGGACTCTATCCGGCAATCCTGCCGCCCGACCATGACCATCGCTTGGTGCATTACTCAAAACAACCAGTATTTAAAGACTTGCTCGGCACACCAGTTTGGAGATTCGTAGGCGAAAGAAAACAGCGCGCGAACGGAAAGCTATTTCACAGCCGTCTGCTAACCCAAGAGCCGCCTCCCGGGTCGTTTAGGCAGACTGAGCATGGGTTTGATGTCACATCCCCGGAGTTCACACTGCTCAACCTTTCTACGCAGGTCTCACGCAACCAGCTACTCATGGCTTGCTACGAGATGTGCGGCTCCTTTGCAGTGTTTAGGCCCTGCGAGCGAACGCAACAACAACTTGATGAAGCTATTTCGCTTAAGTTCATTCCGCCTGACTGTGGTTGGAAACGCGTTGTCGACAACAACGGCAATGACACCAATTTGTGGAAGCGCACGCCGCTTCTTTCCGCAGCGGATATCTCCGCGTTCGCCAAGCAGGCCGCAGGCCTGCGCGGCGTTAAACAACTGCGCTGGGCGGCCGAGCACATGACGGGGCAGACCGCCTCGCCCTTCGAAGTACAGACCTCCATGCTTGTCTCGCTCCCCCGCAACGAGGGCGGCATGGGCATCAACATCGCAAACAACGTGCGCATCCCACTCAGCGACGCCGCGCGCTCACTGTATGACAAAACCTGCTGCTACGCTGACATCCTCATAGAAAGCAGCACCGACAGCATGGGCGTTATCCTTGAATGCCAAGGCCGCTCCGCCCACGATGGCGAAGCCGCAAGTCTCTCCGATGCCGAGCGCACCACCGCCCTCACCAGCATGGGCTATGACGTTATCCAGATAACCTATGAGCAAATCAAAGACGCGAAGAGCTTAAACAACATCGCCGAGCTCATCCATAAAAAGGCGGGGCTCCCCTACATCCCAAAGACCGATCAGGAACGCGCCAGCGAAGATGCCCTGCGGCAAGAGCTACTTGTCGATTGGGATGAGCTATTCACTGCCGGGCCGGCCAGCTAGCAGCTAGTGATCAGGGGCAGCGCAGGCACATCGGGCGATTCGACACGGGCGGCAAAACCCGTCTCGGTCAGCTCGACAACCTCGGTAAACGTTGCGTTGAAGAACTCCTCAGTTAACAGGCGATACGGCGGATGATCGGGCTCTCCGGGGTTTTCACGTACAATCTCGTGCATGACGCCGATGGTCTTGAGCACATACTCCTTATGGATGGGATACTGCCCAAAACGCGTCGCAGCGGTATACAGGCGATCAGTCGCACGCGGAATGGAAACAATGCCCAGCGTCTTACCAAACCAGTCGAAATCGCCTTGCTTTTTAATGCGGAACTCCTCACACGGCTTGCCGCCGTGCGCCTCCAGATACTGGTTCACACGCGTGTTCCATACCGTGTCGGCCACCAGATGTGACCAGACGCCCAGCGTTAAATCGAGCAGCGACTGCGCCACGTCCTCGGACGCAAGCGAGAACTCGCAGGCGCCGGGACCGGCAACCGGCTCGGCATCCTTGTAGCGCTGGGGATAGTGCACGCGGTTCAGTCGCTCGCGTTCCTCGATAATCGAGGTCGCCGCGGCCGGTGCACCGGTGGGCGAACTTTTAAGCAACGGTGCCACATAGGTATCCCAGAACTCATGCTCACGAGGCTTTGGGATAGGCTCAGGCTTGGCAAAGTGCGTAATGCGGTACGGGATGGGATCGGAGATGCCAGGGACCATATAGCCCACGAAGATATCCGGAACCACGCAGCCAAACAAAAAGGCATTGCGGTCGCGCACGCTATCGGCAAGCGCACCGGTGCGCTCCAGCAAACGCTCCGTCTGAGCGATATGAATGTTCCAGCTTGGCATAGCCACCCCCATAAAAAACCTGGATAACTATACCATCACGGCAAAGCCGCGCGGGCGGCTACGCACGCTCTACGCAGCAACTAGTTCGTAGCACCGCTTTCGGTTCCATACGACGGCGAAGGCGCCTCGACCACATGGTGATATCGATCGATATAGATTGCACGGGCACCCAGGCGTCGCACCAAATCCTGGTGATGCGTACTCATCAAGACCGTCTTACCCGCCGCGACGTAGGCCAGCAAGAAGTTGACCACGATGTCGCATGAATCCTCGTCGAGCCCATTGGTAGGCTCGTCGAGGATCAAGATATCCGGGTTCATCGACACCACCGCAGCGAGCGCAACGCGCTTCTTTTGCCCGCCCGAGAGCTGATAGGGAGAGGCGTCGGCAAGGTCAGCAACCTGGAACAGCCCCATGGCATCGCGCACGCGACACTCGAGCTCGTCTGCCGGCAGCCCCATCTGCGCGGGACCAAAAGTAACTTCCTCGCCCACCGTAGCGCAGAACAGCTGGGCGTCGGCATTCTGGAACACAAAGCCCACGCGCTGATGAAAACGCTGAGCGGCCGCGGAATCCTTTAGAAACGCCGCATCGATCACGTGCCCGTCAAACAGATATGCCCCTGCATCCGCGAGTTCAAGGCCGTTAATAAGGCGCATAATCGTCGTCTTACCGCAGCCGTTGGGACCGAGCAGGGCAACGAGCTCCCCACGATCGACCTGCAGCGACACACCATCGACAACCGTATGCCCCGCATAGGAAAACACCACGTCGCGCAGCTCGATGAGCGGCGCGACCTCGGCGCCGCCCGCACCGTTCGTGCCCGCCGCACTATTCATATCGATCGTCAAAACGTCGCCCTTCCCTATTCATATCGACGGTCCGACCGCCAGCACTACAGCACAGCGCACAGCACCGCAAACAGCGCCACGGCAGCCGCATAAACCGCGTCGCGCCAGCCAAAGCCGCTCCGTGCAGGCGCCGGATACACGCCGGCAAAGCCGCGGCACAGCATGGCCTCGTCCATCGCGTGGCTGCATTCCATCGCCTTGATAAACGTCATGCCCATGATACCCGCCAGCGAGTCAGTGCGCGAAAAACCCGCAGGCACACGACCCACGCTGCGCAGCATGACCGATTCGCACAGATCATGCGCCGTGCGGCCCAGCACCTCGATATGCTTGAGCGCCATATCGAACGTAAAGATAACTTCGTCGGGTAGATGCAGCATCTTGAGCGCCGCCGACATGCGGCTCCACGTGAGGGTCCACGAAACGCCCAGCACCAGCGACACATTAATAAACGTCTTGAGCGCGATCTTGAGCATGGCACCCGTGGCAGACGCGCCCAGCAGCAGGGCAGGCAGCGCCAGAACCACCGCAAGCCCCGTGGCGCCGAGCGCCGGTACAAAGGTCGCGCGCAGCCCGCGTGCGGGGCGCACCGCGACCAGCACCAACGCGATCGCCGCCATCAACATCAGATACAGCGGGCTTTGCGTCAGACACACGCACAGAACGCAGACGAACATCCCAACCAGGCGTACCGGGGCCGAAACGAAAGAAAGGGCGCGGTCGATTATCGACCCGCCCTTGTGTGCGCCACCGCCCAGGCGGACCCGCTCAAGCAGGCTCGCCAGGTGCAGGACGTTCTTTTGCATCCCGCGATGACGAGCGCCCGTGGGCTCGTAACGCTGCTCGGCCGCAAGCCAGCTAGGCAGCTCGACCATCTGCATGCGCTCAGTTTTCCTTAACCGTCAGCGAGATCAGGCGGAATGCTATGGTGAGCACCGCCACGCCAATCACACCGGACAGGATATACATGGCAGCCTGGCCGGCAAAGTCAAAACCCTGCTCCTCGGAATAGGCCTGCAGGTAATCGCCCGTGGGCAGGGAATCGGCAAAGGTCGGGGTATCGAGACCGACCGAAGCCTGCAGGCTGTCGTCGCCAGCCTCCTGAACGGCGGTCGCGGCGCCCTCGGCGTCCCACTCACCCCAGGCGTCACCCGTGGCCAGCAGGCCCAGCGGCGTGGCCACGACAAGCACGGCAACCAAGATGAGCGTGGGGACCAGCGAGGTCTTCTTGGCGGTTGCGCCCTCGGCGTTCAGCATGCCGTCGGAAGCCTCGGGGCCAACGATAACGCTCGGCGCCGTCTTCTTAATGAAACCGTAGATGGCGGCCGTCGCTACGCCCTCGACTACGCCGGCAACCAGCATATGCGGGATCAACATGGCCGGAATAGCCACGGACAGCGGGAAGGGGCAGTAAAGCGGAGCACCCGAGGCGTTGGTGAAGAGCATCGGCTGAATGCCAAACTCGATCGCCGCGCACAGGGCCGCCAGGCACAGGCCGACCCAACCGCCCACGATGGCAGAAACCGAGGTGCCCCAGCTCTTGTCGTGCAGACGGCTGTTGAGCGCACGGAACACGATAGCAGCGACGAACGGCAGCACAAAGGCCATGTTAAAGCAGTTGGCGCCAAAGGACAGAACGCCGCCGTCGCCAAACAGCAGCGCCTGCAGCGCGAGTGCAACCGAGACGGCAATGGCAGCAGCCTCGGGGCCCAGCAGCAGCGCGATGAGCGAGCCGCCAACAGCGTGACCAGTGGTGCCGCCAGGCAGCGGCACGTTGAACATCATGAGCAAAAAGGAGAATGCGGCGCAAATGCCCAGGAACGCCATGTGCTCGCGATCGAGCGTGGCGCGCACCTTCTTGATGCAGTGGACCCAAACAGGCACCATCGCCACCGCCATGACGGCATCGGTTTGCGGGGATAGATAGTTATCTGGAATGTGCATGTACGCCTCCCGGTTGTCGGCGCACGGAATTGCGACGCCGCTTGAATCACCTTGTCAGTGTTACGTATTGTCAGATTCGTAACACGCCGCGGGCTATCATAGCAAACCGGCGCGCCGCCAACAAAGCAGCACGCCGTTTTGCAATACATATGTAACATATGAAGGCTCAGCGATGCCTTTTCCAAACACCGCGGTCAGCAGGACCCAAAAGCAACCGCCACTAGGCCCTGCGCTCCCGGCGCAAGCTCTAGCCGCGGACCTCGCCGTTTACGCCCTTGCACACCTTGGTGACGATCTTCTGGTGCGCCTTCTCGACCTCCTCGCTGGTGAGCGTGTGGTCGTCGGAGCGATACGTAAGCGCAAAGGCCATGGACTTTTTGCCCACGCCCACGCGGACCGGATCGCGGTAGACGTCGAACAGGCGCACGCCCTCGAGCAGCTTGCCGCCGGCGCTGGTAATACGGCGCTCAAGATCCTCGCAGGTCACAGCGTTGTCGACCACGATAGCAAGGTCGTGCTCAACGGCAGGGTACTGCGAGAACTCGCGGTAGTTCTCCTGGTTGCGGGCGCCCTTGATCAGCTTGTCCAGATCGAGCTCAAAGGCAACGACGACCTCATCGATGCCCATCGCCTCGCGCGCCTCGGGGTGAATCTCGCCGACCCAGCCCAGCACGGTGCCGCCGGACAGAACCTCGGCCGCACGACCCGGCTGCAAGAAAGCGTAGCCCTCGCCCTCGACGGGACGGAAGCGCACCTTCTCGATGCGCAACTGGGCGAGCAGCTCCTCGACAATGCCCTTGCCAAAGAAGAAGCGCAGCTTGCGGTACTTCATATTCCAGGACTGATCGCTCCACTGGCCCGAGAGCACGCCCGCCACGGACTTGGTCTCCTTGGGCAGGCTGGCGTTCGCGCGGCCGTGGAACAGGCTCCCGACCTCGTACAGGTGCACGTTGGGCGTACCGTGGGCCTCGTTGTAGGCCACGGACTGCAGCAGGCCCGGCAGCAGCGAACGACGCATCTCGGTCTGCTCGGCTACCAGCGGGTTCATGAGCACCACGGGGCAACCGCGGCCCTCGGTGGACATACCGATCTTCTCCAGGTCGCCCGGGGCGGCAAAGCCAAAAGTCGTGGTCTCGTTGAGGCCGCAGGCGCGCAGGATCTCGCCGACCTTGCGGGTGAGCTTCTGCTCGCGGGTCAGGCCGCCGATGTGGTTCTTAGCAGCCGGGATGGTCGCCGTCACGCGGCCCATGCCCCACAGGCGCAGGACCTCCTCAATCAGGTCAATCTCGCGCGGCAGGTCGGGACGGAAACTCGGCGGGGTGACCATGAAGTCCTCGCCGTCGCGCTCGACAGTGCAGCCCAGACGGGTGAGCGAACGCTCGATAAACTCGGGCTCGATGTCGGCACCGCAGATGGCATGCACGCGGGCCAGGCGCAGCTTGATGCTGCCGATGGGCTTGGGCGCGGGGAAAACGTCGACGTAGCCGGGAGCGACCTCGCCGCCGGCGATCTCCTCGATAAGCGCGCACGTGACGTTGGCGACATCCACGCAGCCGGTCTCGTCGACCTGGCGCTCAAAGCGAATGGAGGCATCCGAGATCAGCGACAGGTCGCGGCTGGTGTGCGAGGTGCGACCGGCGTTGAAGCAGGCACTCTCGACCATCACGTCGACGGTGTCGTCCTCGATCTCGGAATCCATGCCACCCATAACGCCGGCCAGCGCCACGGGACGCTCGCCATCGGTGATGAGGCCCATGCCGGCGTCAAGCGTACGCTCCTCGCCGTCGAGCGTCGTGAACTTCTCATCCTGCTGGGCGGCGCGAACCACCACGCGACGGTGGCCATCGCGCTCGGCAAAGGTAGACAGGTCAAAGGCGTGCAGCGGCTGACCGGTGAGCATCATCACGTAGTTGGTGATGTCGACGATGTTGTTGTGCGGGCGCACACCCAGGGCGTTGAGGCGCTTGACCATCCAGTCTGGCGACGGACCGACCTTCACGTTGCGCACGATGCGGGCGACATAGCGGTCGCACAGGCCCTCATCGGCGATCTCGACGGAAAGCTCGTCGTCGGTCGCGCGGCCGGTCTCGACCTTGATGGCAGGCAGCTCAACGTGGAAATCGCGGTCGAAGATGGCGCCGGTCTCGCGGGCCATGCCGATCATGGACAGGCAATCGGGACGGTTGGGCGTGATCTCGCAGTCGAGCACGGTGTCGCTCGAGCCCACGTACTCGGCAAACGGCATGCCGCAGGGCGTGTCCTCGGGCAGGATCATGATGCCGGAGTGGTCGCCGCCCAGACCGAGCTCGCGCGAGGAACAGTTCATGCCCATGGACACGACGCCGCGAAGCTTGCTCTTCTTGATCTTGACGTCGCCGGGCAGGACAGCGCCAATCATGGCCGTGACGATGTGGTCGCCGGCCTCGAAGTTCTGCGCGCCGCAGACGATCTGCAGCGGAGCGGGGTTGCCGTCGGTATCGAGATTCTTGTCACCCACATCGACCGAGCACACATACATGTGGTCGCTATCGGGGTGCGGGGTCTTGGTGAGCACCTTGGCAGTCACCACGTGGTCGAAGGACTCGCCCACGGTGTCGATCGCCTCGACCTCGGTGCCGGTACGGATATATTCGTCCGAAAGGGTCTTGGGATCCTCCGGAATATCGATCATGGTCTTGAGCCAGTCGTAAGAAACACGCATCTAGCTCTCCTTTCATACTGAAAGCCTGCGAAGAGATGCAGGTGGAAACTTCAACTTTGTGAACATTCCTTACAAAGCGAGGGTTGTCCAAGTGCGGCAGATCGGCCCGAAAGAGGAGCGCCGCGTACTTTGGTACGCAAGCGACGAATGAGCGCCGAGGTGCCGTGCTTGGGCAAGCCGCAGCCTAGAACTGATTCAAGAAGCGCATATCGCCCGTCATGAGAGTTCTGAGGTCGGGCAGGTCGTAGCGCAGGGCCGCGACGCGCTCGGCGCCAATACCAAAGGCGAAGCCGGTGTACTTCTCGGGGTCGATGCCACAGTTGATCAGGACGTTGGGGTCGACCATGCCGCAGCCCAGAATCTCGATCCAGCCGCTGTGCTTGCAGAAGTTGCAGCCCTTGCCGCCGCAGACGTGGCAGCTCACGTCCACCTCGCAGGAAGGCTCGGTGAAGGGGAAGAAGTGCGGACGGTAGCGCGTCTTGCGGTCCTCGCCAAACATGCACTTAACAAAGTAGTCGAGCGTACCCTTAAGATCGCCAAAGGTAATACCCTCGTCGACGACCAGGCCCTCGATCTGGTTGAACTGCGGCAGGTGGCAGGCGTCGGCCGTGTCGGGACGATAGACGGTGCCCGGGCAGATCATGTAGATGGGCGGCTTTTGCGACTCCATGGTGTGGATCTGCACGCCCGAAGTTTGGGTGCGCAGCAATACGTCGGACTCACCATGGGCGTGCGCCTCGGGGTGCGCGACGCTGCCGGGGTTGTTGTCGACCACGTAGAAGGTATCGCGGGCCGAGCGGCTCGGGTGATCCATGGGAGCATTGAGCGCAGTGAAGTTGTAGTAGGAGGTGTCGACCATGGGGCCGGACTCGACGGTGTAGCCGATGCCGCAGAAGATGTCCTCGGCCTCCTCGATGATCTGCTTGATCAGGTGCTGGTGGCCGATCTGCGGACGGATGCCCGGCAGCGTGATGTCGACGGCCTCGTGCTCGAGTGCGTGCTTGAGGGCGGCGGCCTTCATCTCGATCGTGCGCTCGTCGAGCATGCCCTCGATCAGCTGGCGCATCTCGTTGGCGCGCTTGCCCATCACGGGACGATCCTCGGGGGCGAGCTTGCCCATCATGCGCATCAGGCCGGTGATGCGGCCCTTGCGGCCGAGCAGCTCAACGCGCGCGGCCTCGAGCTTGGCGGTGTCGTCGGCGCCTGCGACGAGCTCCTTGGCCTCTTCCTCGAGTTTGACCAGGTCATCAATCAGACTCATGTCTTCCCTTTCGTCTCTCACGCTCCCCGCTTGCCGAGGCGGCTGCCGCCGTCTGACGTTGCGAAAACGCGGCCCGGTTCGGTAACAAAAAACCGTCCTCGGGCATGTGCATTGCCCAAGGACGGTTGAATTCCGCGGTACCACCTTGTTTGACCCGACGGATGTCTGGCCCGCCGCGCCCACTCTTTGCCCCTTGTCGCGAGGCTCACGGCTTCCCTACTGGGGACATCGCCGCCGCTGGCCGCGCGCCCGTTGAGGTCGCTGCTCGGGAGTGAACGCTTGGCCCTTGTCACCGCAGGAAGGCTTGCAGCCCATGACCTTCCCTCTCTTGCCGGCGACGCGGCGGGCAAAACCCTCTCCGTCAACGCATTGGGCTATAGGATACCACATTGTGTGGGCGTATCGCCGCGTTCCGTTTTGCTCGCGCTGGGTACAAGGCAGGTAGCTGTGCAAACTGGCCGTGCACCCGCTTGCGGCGCTCGGCTCGCGAGATTAAGGATATGGTATGGGAAAAAAGAACGATAAGAAGGTCAAGGCCGCAGCGGGCAAGACGCCCAAAGGCATGAAGGTCGACAAGGCCGTCAAAAAATTCCGCAAGCTCGAGGGCAAGCTGTGGACCCGCGAGTACCTGCTCAAAATTGCCGAGTTTGACGGCGCGACGATTGCTCCCGCCAACGGTGCTGCCGCCCGTGCCGACGCCATGGGCACCCTTGCCGGCGAGCATCACAAGCTGTTGACCAGCAAAAAGTCTGTTGATCTTGTGCACTCGCTGGCACGCGGGACCGTCGCCGGCGGCAAGATCGACGACCCGCAGCTGCTCGATGAAATCCGTGTGCTCGGCCGCGACCAGCGCGAGGCCAGCGCCATTCCCACCGAGGAGGCCGAGGCTTGGACCAGGCTCACCTGCGAGGCGGACGCCGTGTGGCACAAGGCTAAGACGGCCAATGACTGGGCAAGCTTTGAGCCCTATGTGGATAGAATCATCACCCAGCTTAAGCATCAAGCCGAGCTCATGGACCCCAAGCGCGACCCATACGATGTTTGGCTCGACCAGTACGAGCGCGGCCTTTCCGCCAAGAGCTTCGATGCGTTTTGCGATGAGGTCACGGCGACGGTTGTGCCGCTCGTGCACGCCATCGGCGAGCGCGGCCAGCAGCCCGATGCCGACTTTTTTCACGCCCACGTGCCCGAGGCTGCCCAGCGTGCCGTGAGCTTCGACCTGATGAAGCTCGTCGGCCTTGACCTGGACGACACCACGCTTGCCTTTACCGAGCACCCTTTTAGTGAGGGCTTTGCCGTGGGTGATGCGCGCATCGCGACGCACATCTACGAGGACGACTGTATCTCCAACGTCTACAGCATTATCCACGAGGCGGGGCACGCCATGTACGAGCTGGGCGTCAATCCTGCCTATGCGCGCACGTGCCTGGAGGGTGGAACCTCCATGGGCATCCATGAGAGCCAGAGCCGCTTTTTCGAAAACACCGTGGGCCGCAGCCGCGCCTTTATGGGCCCGTTGCTCGAGGTACTGCGCCGCCACGCACCCGAGGTCTATGGCAGCGTGGACGAGGACACGCTCTACCGCGCCGTGAACATCGCGCAGCCGTCGTTGATCCGCACCGAGGCCGACGAGCTCACCTACCCGCTGCATATTATGGTGCGCTACCAGATTGAGCGCATGCTGTTTGCCGGCGAGGCCACGGCCAGGGACATCCCCGCGCTTTGGAACCACTTCATGAATGAGTACCTGGGCATTCCCGTTCCCGACGACACGCACGGCTGCCTGCAGGATACGCACTGGAGCGGCGGTTCGTTTGGCTACTTCCCCACCTATGCGCTGGGCAGCGCCTACGACGCCATGTTTGTGCCGGCCATGTGCCGCGACGGCGTCGACCTTACCGGTGCCTGCGCGGACGGCGATCTGGCGCCCGTCCGTGCCTGGCTGGGCGAGCACATTTGGCAGTGGGGCCGCGCCAAGGACGCGCCGGAGCTCATCAAGGGCGCCTGCGGCATGACCTTTGACGCCCATTACTACTGCAGCTACCTGCAGGACAAGTTCACCACGCTGTACCAGCTGTAAAGCTTAAGCAACACGCAGCGCAAAGGGGCGCCGCAGGATCTATCCGCGGCGCCCCCTTTTTCCACCTAGTCATTGGGGACGTTCTTAAATGACTACTCTTTGAACGTCAACCATGTTGACGCCGATGTCCTGGCAACGTCAGCGAAAACGGCCCCAAGCGAGCAAGGTGACGTGAAATGAAAGAGCGCTGACCTTCTGGTCGCGCCCTTGAAATTGAACGTCAGATTGCCGCTTGGGTCCGTTTGCAGCGTCGAGCAGTTACGCGGTTTGGTAAAACCGCGTAACTAAAGGGCCTCCAGTGCGTTGGCGATGCGCTTCATGGCGGCGTCGGCGGCCGATTGGTCCGGAGCCTCAGCCAGCACGCGGATCACTGACTCGGTTCCGCTCTTGCGCACGAGCACGCGGCCCTCGCCCGCCAGCGCGGCCTCAGCCTCGGCGATGGCAGCCTGCACGCCCATATTCTCGAGCGCGGCATCCTTGTCGCCCACGCGCACGGCAACCTGAGCCTGCGGCAGTAGCTTGCACGGAACCGTAAGCTGCGAGAGCGTCTCGCGCTCGGCGCGAATCACTTCCATCACGCGCAGCGAGGTCATAATGCCGTCGCCCGTGCACTCGATATCGCCAAAGATCGTATGGCCCGTCTGCTCGCCGCCCAGGCTGTAGCCGCCCTCGCGCATCTTGGCATACACATGACGGTCGCCCACGCCGCTGGTCACGGCACTCAGACCGGCAAGCTCCAACGACTTGATCAGGCCAAAGTTGCTGGCAATGGTCGGCACCACGGTACCGCCCGAAAGGCGACCGTGCTTGTTCAGGTACACGCCGCACACGTACAGGATCTGGTCGCCGTCAACCACACGACCGCGCTCATCCACGGCCAGGCAGCGGTCGGCATCGCCGTCGTAAGCAAAGCCCACGTCCAGGCCCTGCTCCACCACGTGGCGCTGTAGGCGCTCCATATGCGTGGAACCGCAGTCGACATTGATGTTAAAACCATCGGGTGCGGCGTTGATTACGCGCACATCGGCGCCCAGCGCGTCGAACACCGGCTTGGCCACCGAGGACGCCGAGCCGTTGGCGCAGTCGATGCCGATCTTGACGCCCTGGAGCGAAAAGTTCGCACTCGCGATGAGCGAGGCAATATAGCGGTTGCGGCCCTGCATGTAATCGACCGTGGCGCCAATGTGGTTGCCCGTGGCCAGCGGCACCTCGCTCTTGCCATCGATATAGTCCTCGATGAGCTCCAGCACGTCCTCGTCCATCTTAAAACCGTCGCTGTTGACGAGCTTAATGCCGTTATCGCAAAACGGATTGTGGCTCGCGCTGATCATGATGCCGCAATCGAAGCAGCCCTCCACGGTCTGATGCGCCACGCCCGGCGTCGGGATCACGTGCAGCATGTAGGCGTCCGCGCCGCTCGCGACCAAGCCGCTCACCAGCGCCGCCTCGAACATGTAGCTCGAACGACGCGTGTCCTTGCCCACGATCACGCGCGCCTTGCGCTTGCGGTTGGCGCCGTAATACCAGCCCACAAAACGGCCAATCTTATAAGCGTGCTCTACCGTCAGCCCAACGTTGGCCTCGCCGCGAAAGCCGTCGGTGCCAAAGTACTTCATATCTTACTTATCCTGTTCGAACGTTTGAGCGGTTGGCGTGGTGCGAATCTTAAGCTCTTTGTGCCCAGAGTCCTTCGAAGTCGTGACCGTGTACTCGACCTTTATGTCTTGTCCAAGAAGCATGTGGACACCGCCCCATGCAACCTTCAGGCCATCGTGCGTCGCTTCGTTCATTTCGATAGAACCGGAGCCCGAAGTCTTGATGTCCGAAATGCTGCCTCCCGCAGGAGCATAGAGATAAAGCCTCAGCACCTCATCATCAATATCCTGGCTAATGCCGTTATGGCCCTGGAAATAACCAGGCATCTCGGCCTTCTCCTGGGGGGTCATCGTGTTCTTGAGCGTGGTGGTCACTCGATACGTCGTCGAGCCATCGGCATTTTCAACCGAAGAATCGATGGTGACTCGCTTATCGAGGAACCAATCCATCTTTGAATAGCTGTAGTTGTTCACATAGACGCCCAAGATCGGAGCCTCCGACGTATCGGTTTGGAGGGCGCCCGATATTCCAAGGGCCTTCGCGGCCTTTTCCTCGTCATCGTTTCTCGAATACATGAGGATGCGACCCTCGGAAGCACCCTTTTCGATGGCGGCAGCGATCTTAGTAATATCGCTGGACCCCAGTTCGTTCACAATTTTGTTAAAAGCCGATCCGGCGACGGCCGCAAAAATGGCGTCCTGTTCCTCTACCGGGTAATTCCAATAAATATCGTGCAGCAGCACCTTTGCGGCGTTGCTTCCATCGACAACGGTGCCGTCGGGAAGCTGCGTGCCGCCCACAATGCCGAGCATATACTGCAAAAATACCGGATCAACTGCAAATACGCCATCGATGTCATCTCCGACAATGGCCTTCTGCATATCGCTGGCAAGCTGAGCCGCACGCGGATAATCGGGCGTCATCGTAACGTCGCCCATCGTGTATCCGAGCGTGTTGAATCCGGTCAGGCCCCATCCGGTCGTGAACAAGTTTGCCTCTTCATCGGTGATGGGAAGCGGGCTCAAAGGCTCTTTCATCATGTCGACTTTGACAAAATCGCCCAGTTCGAGCTTACCGTCAGTCACCGACATCACGCCGCGAGAACCGGGGAAACCGCCGCAGGCACGGATCTCAACATTGCTCATCGCGAGCACAAGATAATGACGCGTCTGGCCGTTGGCACCGAGCATCTGGGGAAGGACGGGGGCGACCTTCTCCGCCGCGTCGACCGCGCCGTTGAGGGTGGCAAAGCCGGCCTTGGCCTTATCGACCAGCTCGGTCACCTGGGAAATATGAGTATCGCCAATGCTCTGGATCTTCTCGTTGGCACTCTTGAACACCTTCGAACTATCGGAGAGCGAATCGGCGACCGCCTGCAGCGCGGACACATTGATTGTCCCATCCTGGAACAGCTTGCCGGGCGTTGCCTGCGAAAGGTTATCGGCCATGGGAACCAGCGCGTTGCTCGAGACATCGGACAGGGCGTCGATCATGGTGCGGGCCGCATTGATATCGCTGCCATACACCGGGATAAACGAAGCCGCCGTCCACAGCGGGCTCGAGGTCTCCGCCTTCATGCTGTCGCAGAGCTCATCGATCTTCTTCGCGTCGTCAGGCAGCGTCGAAAAATCGCCCGACGTGACCTTGTCCTTAAGGCCACCGACGATCTCGACAGCCTCCTTCGCTTCGCTCTTTACGGTCTTTGCCGAGTTAAGCAGCATAAAGCCGCTTGCGCCAAGCGCAACGAGAAGCACCACGACTACAGCGGCAATAATGGCGCCAGTGTGACGCTTTTTGCGCTCGCCCTTGCGATGGCGATGACGGACCAGACCGTCAGAGGTCGAACTCGACGAAGCGTCGCCACCGTAGTTCAAGCCAAAATCGTAATAATCTTCCTTGGAACCCGAGCCCGCAAACTCGACACCGCTATCATCCAGGCGGGCGAACGTGCCAGTCTCGGAGGCGCCGGTGTAAATCGTGCCAAGGTTACCCGTAAGCCCCACGCCACCGGAAGAGGGAGTATTGTTGGCGGCCCTGCCGGCATTAACGTTGCCGTCGGTATTCGCGGCGTTGACAGCACCTGCGTTGTTCGCAGGTGCCGAAGGAGCCCCGCTCGGCTGCGACGTGGAGGTTGCACCGCCCGCAAAGACATTCCCTCTTGCACGGCCGGTCTTTTTTGCCTTTTGAGACTGCTCGTACAGAGCGGTAAACATCGCCGTCTCGCCCGGGGACACGCGCTTACCAGAACCGCCCTGTCCAGCGCCGCCCGGCGTGCCGGCCTTACCAGCCCCGTTCGGACGCGGCGGAACTGCAGGACGGCCGCTATCGCTGCTCTTAAAGTGATTACCAGCCATAAAGAAATCCTCGCAATTGAGTCGCAATGAAAAAGTCCATAACGTTGCTAGTTTATGGCATTTTGGGCATCGACAGCTAAACTCCAGACACGGACATCAATTGGCGAAAATGTGGCACAACACCTTTTCTGTCTTGGCGGCGGCGCCAGCTACACCGTGAGGAACATCATCACGATGATCATGGCAAAGCCGATAAGGTCGGTCGGCAAAAACACCGTGCCCAGCATAACGGCGCTGGTGATGGTCGCCGAAACCGGCTCCACAGTTCCGATGAGGCTCGCACGTACCGAGCCGATGTCCTTAACGCCCTGCATATAGAGCATGTAAGCAAAAAACGAGCCGATAACCACGAACACCGCGAGCGCCTCGACGCCGGCAGCGTCGAGCGCCGGCATATGCGCCCAAGGCTGCACGAAGAAACACGAGACCACGCCCGCCGTAAGCATTGCCGAGCCCGTGACGATGGGGCTGCCGTATTCGGGCAGGATCTTGGCGGGAATCACCGCCATGCATGTAGCGCTGACCGCACACATGAGACCCGCGATCAGGCCGAGCGGCGAGATATTCAGGCTGGTGGGGTTGCCACCGGTGGCGATTAAAAAGGTGCCACCCAGAGCCAGACCGATGCCGATGACTTCGCGAGTACGCGGCATGCGGCGACCGGTCACGCAGGTGTAGCCCATGATGATAACGAGCTGCAGGCACTGGAGCACCGTCGCAGTTCCGGCGTTCGTCAGACGCACGGCCGAAAGATAGCAAAACTGATTGAACAGCAGGCCAAAGGCGGTAAAGAGCAGCAGCTGCTTGCGATCGGCGGCTGTGGTCCAGAGCTTAATCAGGCGCTCGCGGTCGCGCGTAACAACCACGGCCATAAAGAGTAGACCGGCGAGAATCTGGCGCACGCTCATAAGCCACAAGGTGTCGACGTGATAGGTATCGAACAGAAAACTCGCGCTGGTGCCCGAGAAGCCCCAAAACGAACCGCCCACCAGCGTAGCCAAGACGCCCATGATCAACTTGCGCGTCGAAGCGCTGTTCAGGCGGTCGCGCCATGCACGGCGGGTGCTGCGGCTGAGCTCGTCGGTGCCCTCGGGCACATCAATGTTCGATATATCGGTCATCGGCACCGAAGCTCCTGCGCCTTCGACCTGCTCGACGCACTCTTTGCTCATTCCACTCCCCCGAAACAGCCTGGAAACAATTCGGCTTACCTTACCACGGCGAAGGCACCAGCCGGAGGCTTGTCCGCTTATCGGTAGGACAATTCCGCAGGCGTCTTTCCATAGCTCGGTACCGCAATGGCCTTGCATTATGCGACAGTCAAATCGCGGCAGCAGGCTCTTTTGAAATGGATATGACAAAGCCCCCGAATTCCACAATGCAAGGGTTGATTTCCGATCTCAGCCGAACACATTGAGCAAATAGGCCGTTCCCGCACCTAGCCGAACGCCCCCGTGGCCCCTCCTGGGGCCCGGGGGCGCCGTTTTCCCAGTTGAAGGAACGGTGGAGATGTGTTTCGATGGGTCCGGTGGCCATGCTCCGCCCGCCGCCCGGCGCCTCTTCCCAGACTCAGCCGAACGGTCGGTCAGTCTATTCCGTTTTCCCTTAGGCTAGGACAGCGGGGCATCGCCCCTTTCCGCGCGCGCCCGCGCGATGAGCCCCGGCGTCAGGTCGAGCTCGCCGATGGGCACGTCCTCCACGCCGTAGGCGTCCAGCAGCGCCTCCGCGTCGGCGCCCAGCATCGCCCGGAAGGCGCGGGCGGGCGTCGCGAAGCCGAGCGCGCCGCGGGGCTCGGAGTTCACTTGCGACATCGCCAGCGACAGGTCCGCCGGGGCCAGCCGGTCGAACCTGAGGCCGCGGCCCTTGGGGGCTGCTCGAAGCAAAAACGAACGATCCCACGGACCTCGCGCGCACCGTCGAGCTCATCGAGATCGGCGGGGGCATCGACGCGTGCCGTGATCTCGCACTCAAGCTCGCGCAAGAGGCGCAAGACACCAGCCGTGCGCTCGCCGAGAACGGCGTCATTTCGCACAACGCCGCTGACCTGCTCTGCTCCATGGCCGATTTCTTCATCAATCGGAGCGTATAGCGGAGTCGCAAGCGCGTAAACCCTCGAAACCTCCCCCAGCAGTGCATTTTGCTCGCGTTTCCGCAAGATTTCGATTTCAGAATGCACATGTTGGGGAGGTTTTGGATTGCTGTGGCGACCGGCGGTCCGATGTAGCCGCAAAAGGCCCATCAGCCGCCGTACATCCTCGCCGGCCGCCTCAGCTCGCCTTGGCACGCAGGCGACGATACAGCAAGCCGCCCAACGCCACGCACAGCAGTGACACGGCAACGACGACACCAACCACCAGCCAGTTTCCGCTGCCCGCAGCGGATGCCGCGGCCGTCGAAGTCACAATGGAGGGAATGCGCCCAAACGTTGCGATGAGCACCACGGGGGCGAAGCGCATCTTGGTGAGGCCGGCGAAATACGTCAAGAAGTCCTTCGGGGTTCCCGGGATCAAGAAAATCACCAGCATGACCAGCTCGAGTCGCTTCGCATTATTGAGCCACGAAAACCGGTCGAGAAGGCTGCGGTCGAAGAAGAGGCCAACCAGGCTCCAGCCCCATCGACGCGTCGCCCAATAAATCGCCGACGTCGCCAGCCCCGAGGCGACGAGACACAGCGCCGTCCCCTCCCAGAAGCCAAACGCGTAACCACTCGCCAGCTCCACAGGCTCGCCGGGCAAAAAGGCCAAGAAGATCTGAGTGACGTTGATTCCAAGCATGACGAGACGACTTATCACGCTGTGGTCGGCGACGAACGACCGAACCGCCTGAGGGTCTGCAAGCCATGCCAAGATCCCCGGAAGATATTCCCAGCATGCAGTCGCGAGGATCGCGGCCGAGGCCGCAAGCGCCAAAAGCACGCGACGGCGCAGGATTCGACGGCGGGCATCGAGGCCATCGTCCTCTGCGACGGCCTCGGCCGACATTGCCGCAGCGGTCGCGAATGAGGGGGCGTTTGCGGTCCGCGCGCCGGCAGAAGAGGCGTCGTCCAGCGCGTCATGAGCGCCCGCGACTCGATTGCGAAGCTCGCTCAAAGCGCTTACGTCAAGACGGCGAGCGGCGCCCCCGCAAGAAACCTGATCGGAATACCCTTCGGCTTCGGGCTGCATCCTCATCATCGCGTTACCTCCTTGTGTACCTGACAAGGACAGTTTCGCAACTTGGTGTCTATGTTTTGTCTACCAGCAATGACAATTCAGTAAGCCTTACGTTAAGGTAAGTCATTCTTAAGGTAAGAGCAGGTAACTGGTTCGCCGACGGCTCGATGAGCCCGGCGACGCCCGCGCAGCGCGCGCCCTCGTCACAACTCCCCCGTTTCGTCCCCATCGCCGCCCGTGCTAAACGTCGCCGTCACACGTGCCCCGCCGGTCGAACCATTCCCTAACTCAAGCGCTCCCCCGTGTAAACCGCACAAAATGCTCGACACATTCAAGCCCAGTCCAAAATGCTCGGCAGATTTGTTCTCGCTAAAGAACGGATCGCACCCGCGCCGCAGGGCTTCGGGCGTAAAGCCCGGACCATCATCGGCAACGCTCAGGGCCAACCTGCCCTCTCGAACAGAAATCTCAACCTCGATGACGCCCTTCGCATGGCCGCACGCATTGCTCAAGAGGTTGTCGAGGACCTCTTCGACCAGGGGTAGATCGATGTGGGTCATGTCGGCGCGGGCGCCATCTTCACCTTCGTCAGCTGCAACCCTCAACGCGAGCCCTTCCCCGCGCGCCGCAACAACCTCGTTCGCATGCGACTCGAGCTCATCCACAAGAGACCGCGACGCCAGCGGCTTGCGGTCTACAGGCCGATCTTCGAGCTTGCTCAGCCCTCCCATCTCCGTTGCGTACCGCTCCAAACGCACCACCTGGGCCGACAGGGCATCCAACGAACCAACATCGAGCTCATCGCCGCGACGCAGGCGCATCTGCGCCATCTCGACCGTCCCCTTGAGCACCGTGATCGGCGTTCGGAGGTCGTGCGCAAACGCCGCATTGAGCTGACGCCGCCCTTCGGCGGTGCGCCACAGCTCGCGCTGGGCATCGAGCAGCGACGCCCTCATATTCTCCAGCGTCTCGGACAGGCGACCAAGTTCTTTGCCCCGCACGCGCTCGATCGAGAAATCCAAATCCTGACCGGCGATGCGCCCCGCGGCGCTCGCCAGCTCCCCCAAGGGCCCGGCGATGTGAACGCGGTAGAAGTGCTTGAACGTGAGCCAACCCAGGCCGCCGTACGCCAAAACGGGCACAAGCCCCGTCGCAAGCGTGAGGACCCAAGGCATCGGACCATCGGGAGGCGGTGAAGCCGCATAATAGGCAGTGTTCGAGACGAGCCCTTCGCCAAACGTCTCCTCAAGATCGGCTCCCGTCATGTTTTCAAACAGCTCCACGCTCTGCGCGCGGCCCGCGCGGCTCAACGCGTCATAGCGGGCGAGGTTCTCCGCTGGAATCGTGCTGTTCACCTCGAGAATCTCCTCCTGCGGATAGCCCTCGTTGTAATTGAGCCCCCAGTCGTAGAGCTGCACCTGGCCGCTACGAACCATGTCGACGGTCGCGTACAGCGTGCTGATGGTGCGCCCGCCCTCCGGCACGTAATCGCTACCGGTCCCCCAATCGCCCGTCGCAATGAAGACCGCGTACGGCCCATCGCCTGGCAAGTTGAGCTCGGATGCGGGAAGCAGCTGCTGAGAGGTGGGGTCGTAGATGTATGGGCCCGAATCGATCACGCCGTGCTCGGTCAAACCGTTGTCGAGCGTCACCTCGAGTTCGTAATATCCATTATTCCAAGCCGCGAGTACCTCAATGGCGCTCAGCGCAAGCACCGTGGCGACAACAAGATAGGCGACCAGATACGCCGTGAAGATCACGCCCAACGGCCGCAGGCTCCACCAGGTACGCAGGCGCTCTTTTCGCGGCAGACGTTTCAGCTGTTCGCGCTCAAGCTCGCGGGCCGCGCGTCGCTCGGCGCGGCGAGCTGCGCGGCGGTCGCGCCTGCGGACAGAACCGCCATTGTCCCGACAACCGTCCTCGCAAGCGACAACTCGGCCGTCTTCGTGAGGCGCATGGCGCCCACGTGGGCCCTTACCAAAACCTGTCACTTTGCCACCCACTTGTAGCCCACGCCCCATACCGTTGCGATCGGATCGTCCGCGATCCCCGCCGACGTAAACTTGTTGCGAATGCGGCGAATGTGCTCGCGCACCTGCGACGGGTCACCCGCGGCGTCCCATCCCCACACGCGCTCGTAAATCACATCGCGGTCAAACACCTGGCCAGGGCGCTTGCTCAACAGGGCGATGATGTCGAACTCGAGCTTGGTCAAGTCGACGGTCACCGCGTTCGAATCGCCCCCGGCGGACGAATCCCGATTACCACCCGCACCGTGAACCTCAACGATGCGTTGAGCGTAATCGATGGTCATCTCGCCAAAAAAGCGGACGGCGCCGTCGCTTTGCCGATCGCGAGTCCTTCCCTCGCGCGCCATGTGCGCCGCCACGCGACGACCCAGGACCTCGAGAGAAAAAGGCTTGAGCACGTAGTCGTCGGCACCCGCCGCAAAACCATCAAGCTGGTCCATATCCTCAACGCGCGCCGTTAGAAAGATGATCGGGCAGCTCACATGCTTCCGCACGCGGCGGCAGACCTCGAAGCCGTCCATCCCCGGCATGTTTACATCGAGCAGCATGATATCGGGGGTGGGGCCAGAAGAAGCCGCCGCCAGGGCCGACGGCCCGTCATGGGCAACCGAAACCTCGTAGCCCTCCATGCGGAAAAACTCCGCGAGCATATTTGCGATATCAACCTCATCATCTACGACCAGCATGTTCATGGTCGGCCCCCATACTACTCAAACAACGGCACACGCCTCGTGCAATCGTGCGCAAGACGGCGAAGCCAGCACATACTTCCCTGAAACCTTGCCACAAACCTGTCTACGCTTTGTCGATAATTTGACCGCAAACGGTCACCTGCAGGCGGCGAGCGGCTTTTTCTCACCAGACCACAATGCAAGCGATTTTTAAAAATGTTCTTGCCACCGAGTTCAGGCTCCGTTATATTATCCCTTGCGCACTTGCGCACCCTTGATCGGGCGTTTAGCTCAGGGGGAGAGCGCTTCCCTGACACGGAAGAGGTCAGAAGTTCAAATCTTCTAACGCCCACCAAATGTTCACAGCTCAGAGGCTATGTCTCTGGGCTGTTTTGTTTTATGTCGCCAAATCCGCTGGCAGCTCCAACCATCATCGCAACGTAGCATCAATTCACCTGACGAATGGCTGCCAAATAAATTCAATACCCCAACATCAACAATAGCCAGGCACAAAACTGCGCCGCAAACTGCTCCAACCGCTCAAACAACCACCCTGCCCATGCACAAAACCGCGTCAGCAACCCAAGTGCCTATCCCGGCTGACTCCGCAGTCAATCAAAACCGCCCCAATAGCCACCGAGGCCGAGACCAACGCGTCTCGAACCCATCCGAACCGCAACTTCTCAGCAAAACGCCGCGATGTCTGCGCCCTGCGGTATCCTTGAGCCACTTGCACCTGCAGCACCAAGGAGCCGCCATGCGCACCGAGCTCGATGTTCCCTTTTCGCACAAAGACGAGGCCAAGGCCCTGGGCGCCAAGTGGGATCGGGCTAAGAAGATCTGGTATGTACCCAGCGGCGTTAACCCCGAGCCCTTTGCCGAGTGGCTGCCCGGCGTTGACCGATCCGACCCCTCAGCGCCGTATATATATCTAGTACTGGGCAAGCGCGAGTGCTGGAAGTGTCACAAAGAGACCTCGGTCGCGGCCTTCGGCATTCCCTATCGAACCGATAACGACGAGAGCATCGCCATCGCGCACGCGCCTAACGAAGCCGGGCACATTGCCATCGACACGGCCAGCGCCAACGCACTCGCCATCGTGCCCACTCTTGGCTGCGTGCCGGGCGAGATCCGCGACTACCTTCATAAGCGCTGCGGCTACAAGCCCGTAGGCGCGCGAGCCTCCAAAGCCCCGTCGCTCGGCAACACGTGCACCAGTTGCGACGCGCTGCAAGGCAGCCGCTATCTGTTCGAGGAGCCCTCGTCCCCGTTTGCCCTCACTGCCATCAACAAGCTACCGGCACTGGAGTTTGTGCGCGTCGAAGTTGCCGGCGTCTTTGGCATCCCAGCCACGCGCACCGACTTTGACCAGGCGCTCTTTACCTGGGCACGCGACCATCACGCCGAGTTCCACAGGCAACTCGGTGAGGGGGTTTATTTGTAGAGACGGAGAGGCCTTCACAGCCAGCTCCTCCGCATCACCTATCCCTCGTCGCCGGCGTCGTACACGATATCGAGACCACAAACAGAGCATTTCTCCGGATACACCGGCATATGAACGCCCGTGCGTTTCCTCACTTCGTCACTGAGTTTGTCGTGCGCATCGATGAACCGAATGTCGAGACACGGTATTTGCGAGCCGCAGCAAGGGCAGGCAACGACAAACGACCCGCAATCAACCTCTACGCTCGGAAACATATTGTTGTCGATAAGGGCACGCGGCAGTTTTCCGTACTTCCCCATCGCGACATCGCCTCGCCAGCTCATACACGCTCCCCTCTCGCTATACAAATCAGGAAGAGCATGCACCGACGGGCGTGCGCGAGATTGCATCGCCACGCGATCCGATCAAACGACACGATCGTCAAAGAATGCCAAAACCAAATACGCTAATACGGCAGAAGCCCCGCCTTTTCACGCTTCTTTTCCGAGCGATCGAACTCAATGCGATGGGCCTCAAGAAACACCGTATTGGGTCGCCACTGATGCTCATTCGGCTGCCTTAGCGTCGCACCCGCAAAGGAAACGTAGTCGGTCTTATCCAGCAGGTACGATCCACACAGCCGATATTCACCACAAACAGGCTCAAACGAAATCAGGTGAGCATCAAATAGGGAATGAAGGTCGCGCCGAAGCAGAATGCCGTTGCTGGCAACCTGCGATTTGGGTCCCGAGTAATTCTCGATATGCGCAGCCTCCAGAGCTTCGCTGACGCCGCAGTCCGACACCGCACAACGGCCGTCATAGGCGGCAACGAGCTGCTTGCGGAACCATTGTTGCCCCAATCGCTCGCGCCTTAACGCATAGCGGACCTTTTCGTCGTCGGTCGCACCCTGTCCGGCAAACTCAATATCGACGGGCATGCGCTTCAGATAACTCATGTCGGGTGCAAAACGTGGGTCCGGTCCGCCTTTATGAACAGGACCGTGCAGAACAAACCATCCGTTTTCGGGCTCGAACCGCTCAACAAACGCAAGGCCGAGCACCTTATAGCCCACCTCGGTTGCAAATATGACTCCGACTGGGACGCCACATTCCATGCAGTTGAGCATTTTACGGTTGTAATTCTGGTCTCGAAAACCAACGGTACCCGGCGCTTGAACCGAGTACTTAATGACCCACGTACCATCGTCCAAATAGAGCGGAGGCACATCGGTGTAGAAGCTCTTTTTGAAGTTATGGACCGAGAGCGCAAAGATCTTATTGGGATCTTGCTTCACCCGATCCTGGCCCGGCCAGAAGATCCCTGAATCCCGCGTTACGGGAAAGAAGTCCGAGCCAATTCTCAAACGATACTGATACTGAGGGCTATCTTCCTTGGTGTGGTGCGGAAGGCTGGTCCAAACGCCGCCGCGCTGCTCCTCACCCAGAAACCACTCCCATGCCTCAACGTATTCAGAAGGCACAAGACTGCAGGCACGGTCATAGCTTGGTCCATTCATCAACGGAACAGCAAGGTCAATGTCGTTCATCGCCAGCACCTACAACCATACGAACGCGAGTCATGCCCCTCAATAATATGACCGAGAGTCAATTATTACGAGATCTCATTCCGTGATCGGCACATCGTTGATGCTCTCGGTTTGCCGTTGGCGCGCTCGTACCCCGCCATCCCACTCCCCTGTATACTGATGTAGCACGTGTTTCATCCGGGCTTGTTGGGCCGGGTCGTTCATGGGAGGGTCTTGTGGCTGTTTCGAATCCGCCTAAGGGGAGCGTTTCTTCTTCGTCCATCAAGCCGGTGACGCGCAAGGCCGTGCGCTGCCAGCGCGAGGTCGCCTGGCTTGTCACGCAGGCAGCGGGCAGGCTCGTGGCGAGCACGGAGGACGTCAACGCGCCTACGCCGAGCTTTGTGCTGGCAGCGGCGCTGGATTTCGTGCGCCAATTGGAGCTTGCCGAACAGGATGCCGGCGGCCACCTCGACTACCAGAATGTTATGGCGCCCGACCTGCAAACGTTCTGCCACATGGCCAAGTTGCCCGCCGCGCCCAATGCGCTTTCGGACGCAGGCTACATGTTTACGCTTTCGGGCGCGGACCTTATCCGCGACATCTATGCATACTGCAGCGAGCTCGCCGAGCGCCACGTCTTTGACGCGGCAGAAGTCAAACCGGGATATGTCATCAAGCTGGTTCTTAGGCTGTTCTTGATGGACGGGTTCGGGGCCATGCCGGCGTAAGCCGAGTCTTCAGCATCACCGTCGACTGAGCAACAACCGCTTTACCTTAGTGGGCGCCAATTGAGGGTCGATTATTGGGTCGCCTCGTCCACTAATGCATTTATTCCACGCGCTCTGACAGTCGATACTTGCGGTTGCGGCTCGTCGCCGGCGCCGTGGGCTCAAGCTCGCCCTGTGCGATGAGCGCATTGACGCGTACCCTAACCTGGGAGACGGTGAGTCCCGTGCATTCTGCCAGTTCACGTGTTCCCAGTTCGCCGTTGCGCTTGAGTGCCGCCATGATCAGGTCCCCACCATGATCGACCTGCTCAACCTTGGAGCGATAGAGGACAACCTTAAACCGGTCAAAACCAGGGCAAAACAGGGGCTCGGCCAGACCGTGCGCACGCATGGCATCGACCATCATCGGGATGCCCGATCCGTTGCCCTCGGCAGGAGAGCCCGCACCGTCGGGCAATGGGACAAGCGACATGAGCTTCACGAGCGTCGCGTTGCGGCACCGAGAACTACCGTCAAACAGATTCTCGCGAGTTTTTCCGCCATAAAGACCGCCAGGGTTCGTCACCTCGATACGGTCATCAAAGACGTCAACAGCGATCGACTGTCCACAGAACCGATCTCTGTATTCTCGGTGGATTACGGCGTTGGCAATCGCCTCACGCAAGACTTCCTCGGGAATCTCCAGCGAGTCGATACGCGAGACGCCTTGAACGGTCGAGGTGCGACGCAGGTTTTTGGCGACAGCCGCGACAGCATCCGAAATCATCTCGCCCAAGGTGCCCTCGCAGACTGTGCGGTCCATAAACCTTAGCGGTCCCGCAGCGCCCTTTTGAGTTCCCGCATGGACAGCTACATCAATAAAGAGCTTGGGATAGAACTGCTGAGGGTAAACGCCCGCGGCAAGGAGGCCAGCCTTGGTAACATTGCCCTGGGGGTCGAGGAAATTCAGACGCTCCATCTTTGTCTTCCTGTCCGTCGCACCGTGCATCGCTCGAGGCGTCAACGAATAGGCACGCTCTATCGTGCGGTCGACCAGCGACTCGTCGAGATCGCCCACACTCGTGCCGGGCACCGTATCGCGATCGCTAGGACTCGTCCGTTCGTATGACGACAGCGCCAAAACCTCGGTCGACGAAAGCGGCACGTCTTTGTCATCGATGCGCTTGTAGCTGCCGCCCTGGGCGCCCCGTTCTATTACATAGCAAGGCTTGCTCGACGGGTCGAGCTCCTCGATTGTGATGACGAGAACAACGGTACCCCGAAGCTCCACGCGCTCAATGGTGTATTTGGGCGGATTGGCCAGCTTTCCACGACCGCCGGCATCGCCCATGCCCGCCACGAATTGGTTGAGCACTTTCTCGGTCTCAAAGTTTGCAACTGGGACAAAACCCGCACGCTCGCTCACTCCGAGTACGATGATGCCGCCGGCGGTGTTTGCGAAAGCGCTGACCGTTTCCCATACGTCGCGGGAAAGCGTCGTGGCGCTCTCTTTTACTTCGACGTTAAGGTCATCCGAACCCATGCGCTTTAAAGACTCGAGCAAACCGGCCAGCTCGTTTTCGTTCATCTGCACGTCCCTTCGCTCGGCCCTGCGGAGAATGCCGCAGACGGATTTCCCTCGTCTCTCAGTTATCTCTCGTAATTATCTCTCGTCTTTCTGTTATCTCTCGTATTAGATATGAGTGAAAGATGAGAGATAAGATATCTCTACCTGCTTCATTAAATCATGTTTTTGCTGGTGGAACAATCGATATTGAGACAATACCATGGTTGCTTGTCTCTTTGCTGCTGAGCTATCTCTCGTAATTATCTCTCGTCTTTAATCTATCTCTCGTGTTAGTGACGAATGAAAGACGAGAGATGCGCGAGTGATGCATGAGCGTGGATTATTGGACGGTCGGAAAATCCCTCAAACAAAAAACGGGGTCGGCCTTACGCCGAGCCCCGTTTTCAAACGGTCAGTTAGTTATCCAACGCGCGAGCATAGCAGTCAACATTACGCCGCCGCGAACACTCCCAAGCCCGTTCCGATGATGCAGATTGCGAAGATGCCCAAGATGATCCAAATGGTCTTGACGCCCTTTTTATAGAGGGCAACGCAAGCGAACGTTGCCAGCAAGGGCAGCAGACCGGGGAAGATCGAATCGAACAGATCCTGCAGGACAATCTCCGAACCACCCACGTCAAAGGTCAAAGCCGTGGACAGCGAGACCTGTGCCGCAATCATGGCGCCGATAACGGTCATTCCGAGGACACCGGCAGCATGCGTCATGCGAGACATAAGGTTGCTCTCTTCGGACTGCTGCAAAAACTTGGTTCCCAAGTCGTAACCCAGATGGGCGGCGACGATACGCGTTGCAAAGTTAATCACGGAGTAGATGAGCGCGTACACGATGGGGCCGAGCGGGTTGCCCGTCGAAGCGATGCCAATACCAATGCCGGCGGCAACCACGCGGAACGTACCCCAGTAGAACGAATCGCCGATGCCGGAAAGCGGTCCCATGAGGCCG
This sequence comes from Collinsella sp. BIOML-A6, assembly GCF_009875845.1. Classification (NCBI taxonomy): domain Bacteria; kingdom Bacillati; phylum Actinomycetota; class Coriobacteriia; order Coriobacteriales; family Coriobacteriaceae; genus Collinsella; species Collinsella sp. BIOML-A6. Next base: position 2,410 of record NZ_WWSL01000020.1, on the reverse strand, counting down.
ACCTTCATGGCGTTAATCGAGGACGTGTCGAAGTTCTTATCGGCAGCCGCCTGCTCTTCCATCGAAACCGTTAGGCCGGCTACAAACGGAAGCACATGAGGCGTGATGTTAAAGAACTCGGTATGGCGATCGAGCGCCGCATAATAATCGTCGTCGTTGGGATAGATCTTTCGCAGGGGCTTCTGAATGGTGTACATGAAGCCCATTGCCATCATCTTGTCGTACGACTGCGAGCACTGGCTCGTAAACTGGCGAAGGAACATGCTCCGATACATATCGGGAGTCATAATCGCGTCCTTCTTGGCCTCTTTGAGGTCGGTGTTCTGGATAGCCATTAGAAGTCCTCCTCTTCATCTGCAGCAACCGTCTGCGGACCGGACGAGCCCTCGCGGAAGGCCAGGAGCAGCGCGACGCAAATGGCAGCTGCGGCGACGCCGACCACGTCCATCTTGAGATAGATGACCATAATGAAGCCCAGGAACAGCCAGGGAAGGAGCTTGTTATCGCCCATGGTCCTGATAAGAAGTGCGAAGCCGATGCAGACCATGACGCCGGATGCAACGTTGAGGCCGTCCATCACAAACTGCGGAATCGCGTTGAGCGCATTGTTGATGAGGTCGGCACCAAAGAACAGTGAGCCAAACACCAGCAGTGCAGACGGAATGCCAATCGACAGCGGCACGATAGTCAGATGGTACAGATTCGCCTTGGCAAGATCGCGATTTGCCAGAGCGGTCTCAATCTTCTTGCAGGCAAAGGCACCCGGAACGGCGTAGCAGAAGTTGCGCCACACCTGAAGGAAGACGGAGACGGGAAGGGCGAGCGCGACGGCAGTTGCCGTGCCCGTACCCGTAATGACGGCAAACGCGCAGCCAAGCACGCCGGAGGCATAGACCTCGGGAGGAACCGCCGCGCCGACCATGATGGCGCCCATGAACATGGACTCCAAAGCAGCGCCGACGATAACGCCCTGCTGGACATCGCCAAGGATCAAGCCGACAAACAGGCTCGTAAACAGCGGACGACCAAGCATCGTAATGCCAAATAATTGCTCGTCCATGGACGCAATAAATGCGACCAGTGCAACTAGAAGATACTGGACAACCATTTCGATCAACCCCAGAAATAGGTCTGCAGGCGAGGCATTCTGCGCAGCTCGCCTGCAGACAACCGCAGCAATTTGAGAGGATTAGTAGTTCATCTGGTGGTAGTAGCGACGCGTGGTGAGCGGGTGGTTGCGGACGTGCTCGAGATGGCAGCTCAGGCGCTCGGTGATGGTGTAGGTGACCATCGGGGAGACGATCTTGCGGAACTCGGGGTCGCTGAACGGCAGCTCGACCTCGGCGGTGTCGAACTTGTTCACGCGGACATGGACGCCCTTCTCGTCGGCGAGCATGTGAGTGAAGTTGTCCACGCGGTCCATGAGCTTACGGGTGTCGTCCTCGCCGTAGAGCATGATGAGGCTCGTGCCCTCCTCGCACAGTTCGATGGTGCCGTGGAAGAACTCGGCGGCGTGGATAGACTTGGTCTTGATCCACTGCATCTCCTCGAGAATGCACATAGCGTAGTCGTAGGCCTCACCCCAGAGCATGCCGGAACCAATCACCATGTGGTAGTCGGTGTCCTTGAAGTCCTCGGCCATGGCGGCGCAGCGCTCGTCCTGAGCGTCCTTGGCCTTGATGAGGTACGGAGCGATGTTGCCGAACTCCTCCATGAAGGTGTCGTACTTGGGGAAGGCGCCGGCGTTCTTGAGGAAGCGGGCGACCAGCGTGATCTGATAGGTGTAGATGGCCTCGCACAGGACGTCGTCCTCGGCGAAGCTGAAGAACTTGTAGTCGGCGTACTCGGTGGCCGGGGTGTTGTCGTTGGAGACGTACATCAGCGTGCGGGCGCCCTGCTCCTGGCAGAACTTGGCGGCCTCGATGATCTCGGGGGTGGTGCCGGTACGGGTGGAGAAGACGCAGACCGAGTCCTTGTTGAAGGTCTTGGGCGGACATGCGAGGAACTCAGCGGCAATCTCGCAGTGGACGTCGACGTCGGCCGTGGTGGTCTCGACCCAGTACTTCATCGGGAGCGTGTGGGCCCAGGTGCCGCCGCAGCCGATGAAGAAGATGTTGGAATAACCCTGCTCGCAGACCTTGTCCACGGCAGCCTCAATCTGAGGACGGAGAGCGAGGGCATCGCTCACAACCTTCTCGTAACGAGGCTCATCGAAATTGAACATCCCTTACTCCTAACTCACTTGGATGAACCCTTCATTCATCACATGGCGTTATAATACTTTATATAACTAACTATGCAAGAACTATTTCAGATTTTTTTGATTTTTCTTTAATCAGAACCACCCTTAAAAAGGGTGGTTTGCTCTTAGGGTATAACCCACGGGCCCCGGGCTCGCGTCTAAAGGCGC
>NZ_WWSL01000019.1:0-46822 GCF_009875845.1 Collinsella sp. BIOML-A6 | reverse complement strand
GGGGCTAGTTCCGCGTTGCGCTAGCTGCGGAAACGCGGGGGCCGTTCAAGCTGTTGCGTTGAGATTGAAAATCAACCAGGGCCAGCGAACGTGAAGGAGCTGTGGTGGCGGGTATTGAGGTGCTATCTTGAATGTCCCGTTTAATAGAGAGGTGACGCGGTATGGAATTCACAGCAATGTTGGGCTCGATTGGCCTGTGTGTGGGCGCAATCGTTGCCGCCGCGGTCATCTACTTGGTGGTCACGGCCATTAAAGGCAAAAGAGCCGAGCGCAAGGAACGCGAGGCACTTAAGCAGCACCGTGACCAGCAGGACAAGTGCGTACGGAGATAGTTTGTTGAGTTTTGAATCCGTGCGCTAGCTGCGTTTTCGGATCAGGGCGATATAGAAGCCCTCAAAGTCGCGGCTGGGCGGAATGGTCAGCGTGCCGGGCATGCCGTTGGCGACGGACGAGACGTGGCCCGCGGCGATGGCCTCGGTAAGGGCGTTGCACTCGATATGTGGCTTGTCGCCGGCATCCTGGGCGCGACGCGCTTCGCTTTCGCTCGGCGTTCCGTCGAGGGGGATGAGCTCGCAGTCCATGTGCTTGTCGAGGGCCTCTTGCAGGGCATCCTCGTTTTCCTGCGGTAAGATCGAACATGTCGAATAGACGAGCGTGCCGTCCGGTTTGAGGGCCCCCATGGCGCGGTCCAGAAGCGCGCGCTGCGAGCGGGCGCACTTGAAGAGCAGCTGCTCGGTGAGGCCGCGCAGGCTCTTTTCGTTGCCGCTGATGACGGTGCCCGTGCCGGTGCAGGGGGCGTCGAGCAGGATACGGTCAAAGCGGAAGAACTCGTCAAGCTCGCGTGCGTCGATGCGCATGACGGGCACATTTTTGGCGCCCTGGCGGCCCAAGTTGGCTTCGAGCTTCTCGGCGCGGGGAATGCTCATCTCGCAGGCCGTGAGGTGTGCCTGGCCCTGGGTGAGGGCGGCGATCTGCGTTGTCTTGCCGCCAGGGGCTGCGCACATGTCCAGGATGTCCTCGCCTGCCTGGGCGCCCAGGACCAACGGCGGCATCATGGACGACAGACTTTGCAAGTAGATCTTGCCGTCGCGGTAGATGCCGAGGTCCCACAGGTCGGAAACCTGTGCCTCGGGCAGGATAAAGGCGTCTGGGTACCAGGCGACGGGGTTGTGGGCGATGCCGGCGGCATCGAGCGCCGCAGCGATGTCCTCGGCGGTTGCCTTGAGCGTGTTGGCGCGCAGCGTGACCGGGCGTGTGGCCGCGGCGCCAAAGCCTTCGATCATGAGCTGAGCATCAGTAGGGGCATAGGCGCCGGCGACCGTGTTGACCATAAAGCGCGGCAGGTCGGCGGCGGAGTGTTGGGCGGCAAGCTGGTCGGAGAGCTCGGTAGCAGCAAGCTGCCTGAGCTTGAGCTCGGGCTTAGGTTGCTTCTTCTGCTTACGACGACGCGGCTTGGACATACGTCTTTCCTTCCACCTAAATGATTATTCTGGGACGGGGATTAAAAAATCAATCAACGATCCCCGATCAGTCTTTTTGGGACGGGGCTATTTTAGCTACTTTGCTGTTGTCGCAGGTATTTTGGCCGACCAGTGTCAAAAGTAGTCAAAATAGCCCCGTCCCAAAAAGACTGTACTGTGGCGCCCGGGAATGATTTTTAATCCCCGTCCCAGAATAATCATTCCCGGGCGCGTTGCGATTGCCTAGTACTGGCTCGCGTGCTTGCTAAAGAAGTCGAAGCGCGGGGGCAGCGGCTTCACGCGGTGCTCGCCGGGCTTCTCGCCCAGGCTCTCCATAAACTCGTCCGTGGAAGCAAAGATGTTGTCCCAGCTAAAGAAGGCGACCGGATCGACATCGAAGTACTCGCAGATGAGCTCGCAGCCGGCCGGGACGATGCCGTGCATGAGCACGGTTGCCACGCGCAGCTCGGTAAAGGCGTCGACGAGGGCCTGCGTCATGGCGGTGTTGGCTGGCTCGCCCTCGAGCTTGTTGGCGGCCTTGGAGGCATCGCTCCAGCGCTTGTTGGCGGCACGCAGGTAGTCGTCGCACACGGCGAGCGCGCGATGCGTCTCGAACTTGTACATGGCCTGCTCAAAGGCGAGAGCTGCCTGCTCGGCGGCTTCGACCACGATGGCGGAGGCGGCGCCGGCGGGGATGCAGCCGTTGCGGTAGGGGCTCTCGTCGCCCTCCTTGATGGCGACACCGTAGAAGCAGCTGCGGGCTAGGCGGTTGAAGACGCCGGTCAAGAGGGCGCTCTCCTTTAGGGCCGGATCGATGACGCGCTTGTCGTCGCGGGCACGCACCTCGTTGCCGTCCTTGTCCTTGCCGGTCACGCGTGTGTCGTATGCCTTGGGACTAAAGCTCACCGGCTTCTCGGACAGACCGAGCGACAGCCAATGCGCACGCATCTGCTCGCAGGTGTAGTGGTTGAGCAGGTCGTCTGCCGGCGGGGGAGGCGTCTGCGAGGACGAGCTGGCCTTTTTGCCCATGTAGAGCAGGTGATAGCAGGCGCTGACGGTGCTCTGCGTAAGGTTCCAACCCAGGGCCTCCCACATGGCGGTCTGCGCGATGCAGTAGAAGTAGATGTTGTCCTGGCCAATGAACTGGTAGATCTGTGCGTCGTCAGAGCACCACCAGTCGCGCCAGTCGAGTGAGCTGTGCTGGTAGGTGGGCGCGGGGACCTGCGTGGAATCGGCGGCGGGCTCGCCCATGAGGGCGGCATCCTGGGCGGCGACACCCTCGGTCACGCCGGCGGCCTTGGCATCGCGTGCGAGTACGGTGCGGGTGTAGCTGATGGGCGCCCACAGGCTCTCGGGCCAGCACCAGCAGGTGACGTCGGAGACGCCGTCGACCTCGGGCGCCGGAACGCCCCAGTCGATGTTGCCGGTGATACGGAAGGGCACGAGCGCCTTGCCGCTGCGGAAGCGCACGCCGCCGTTGGCGAGCACCGCGTGGGCGTCGTCGCGTTCCTTCCAGCTGGGGAAGGCGACGGTAAAGCTGCTCTTGTTGCCCTCGGGCTCCAGCACGGTGTGCTCGGGGAGTTGGTCCTCGACGGCGTCGAAGGCCTCGCGGAATTTGTTCTGAATGTAGAGCTGAGCCGGCAGCAGCCACTCCTCCATGGTCTTGGAGACCACGGAGCGAACCTGCGGGTTCTGGGCGAGCTTGGCGGTGTAGGTCTTCATAAAGTCGAGGTAGGCCGGCAGGTCGAAGTAGAGGTTGTCGACCGGGCGCAGCTCGGGCACCTCGCCGGTGAGCTGGCTCTTGGGCGCGATGAGCTCCTCGGGCTCAAACTGGTGGCCCAGATCGCACTCGTCGGCATAAGCCTTCTCGGACTTGCAACCTTGGATGGGGCAGCGGCCGATGACCTGGCGACCGTTGAGGAACGTGCCGGCCTTGGCATCGTAGAACTGCAGGGTAGAGCGCTTGGAGATGGCGCCCCGCTCGTGCAGGCGCTCGATAATCTCGGCGGTCACCTCGTTGTGGATCTGGGCCGCTGGCTCAAGGCCCGAGCCGCCATAGATGTCGCAGCTGATGTTGTAGTTGTTGAGGGTCGCGGCCTGGCGGGAGTGGTTGGACTCGACGTATTCGCGAATGGACTTGTCGTAGCCCTCGTTCTCCTTGAGCTTGCGGTAGCTTTCCATGATGGGAGAGCCGTAGCAGTCGGTGCCCGAGGTGAAGATGACGTTCTCGCGGCCCAGGCGGTCTCGAAGGAAGCGGGCGAAGAAGTCGGCCGGGACAAAGACGCCACCAACGTGGCCAAAGTGCAGACCCTTGTTGCCGTAGGGCTCGCCGGCGGTAACGATGGCGCGGCGCGGCCAGCTGGGACGGTCGTTCATGGAGTATTTGGATGCCATGGGACTCCTTCGCATATGGTGGGGGGCGCGGCCGGGCGCGGGGCGCGGCGGCGCGGTGGTCAATTCGTGCATATCGTTCGACATTATCGCACATGCGGACGGGTACGTGGCAGGGGCGCTATCCTAAGGTGCTATGAATGAGATTTCCAACATACATGCGTTTGAAGACGAGGATTTCCTGCACGCTTGCTTCGTGTGGGGGATGGTCGTAGTCGGTGTGTTTGCCGTGTGCTTGGTGCCGGTGTTTATGCTGCTGGGCGGGCCCGTTGACCTGGATGCTGCCGATGCGGGCGGCTGGACGGCGGTCGTGGGCTGGATAGTCGGCTTGGCTGCGGTTTCGGCGGCGTCGTTTGCCGTTCACGAGCTTGTGCATGGCGTGTTCTTTAAGCTGCTGGCGCCTGCGGGCGCGCGGGTGACCTTTGGGGCGAATCGCGAGACGGCGATGATCTATGCCTGCGCCGAGGGCGTTGTGTATTCGCGCCGGCGGTACGTGGCGGTTTGCCTGGCGCCGACGGTTGTTGTGACGACAGCGTTTGCCTTGGGCTTTGCGTTTTTGGGCTATCCGCTGCTGTGTTACCTGGCGGCAGGCTTGCATCTTTCGGGGTGCGTGGGCGACTGGTACTACGTGCGGACCATTTTGCGCGACCGTCGCATTGTCGCCTGCGAGGACACGTCCTTTGGGGTGCGCTTTTTCGCAAGGTAGTCTATTTGGGATGATTTTTCTGGGACGGGGATTAAATAATCGTTAGGTACGCAATGATTATTTAATCCCCGTCCCAGAAAAATCATTGTGGGAGAGGAGATGTTGATGAAGTCGTTGCTGCTGCATGCGTGCTGTGCACCATGCTCGCTTGAGCCGGTTCGCCTGCTGCGCGAGGAGGGGTTTGAGCCCACGATTTGCTGGACCAACCCCAATATTCAGCCGCGCGATGAATGGCAGCGCCGCCTGGACGAGCTGCGCCGGTGGTGTACCGACGGCGGCATCGAGCTCATTGAGGCAGGCGAGGACCGCGAGCGCTGGGAGGCCGGTGTGGCCCCGTTGGGCGCCGATCGACCCCGTCGCTGTCGTGCGTGCTATGCCCTGCGTCTGGCCGAGGCATGCCGCGTGGCCCAGGAGCACGGGTTTGAATATGTGGGCACGACGCTCGCCGTCTCGCCGTATCAGTTGTTCGAAATCTGCAATGATGTGTTGGAGCGTCTGGCTGCCGCCCGCGGTCTCACTCCGGTGATTCGCGATTTTCGCCCGTATTATCCCGAGGCCACGCGTCGTTCGCGCGAGCTGGGCATGTATCGGCAGAATTACTGCGGCTGCCGATTCTCGGCCGTCGAGGCGGCCATGGACCGCGCCCGCATCCGCGACGAGCGCAAAGCGTCCAAAAAGTAGTTCTTTTGAGCTGGCAGCCTGCTAGGATGTAGAGCGGACTTTACCTATATAAGGAGAATCTGACGTGTCTATGCGTACCGATGATTTTGATTACAACCTGCCCGAAGAGCTCATCGCCCAGGCGCCCGTCGAGCCGCGCGACTCCTGTCGTCTGCTGGTGGTTGACCGCAAGGGTTCCGAGGCGGGGGCGCCGCTGGAGCACGGCGGCACCGTCGAGCACCGCATCTTCCGCGACGTCATCGACTACATCGAACCGGGTGACGTGCTCGTCATCAACCAGACGCGCGTGATGCCGGCCCGCCTGATCGGCCGCAAGGCCGGCTCGGGCGGCGTGGTCGAGACGCTGCTGCTCAAGCGCCGCGAGGACGTGGATCCGCTGGGCCACGTTTGGGAGTGTCTGGTCAAGCCGGGGAAGCGTTTGAAGCCCGGCGCTCAGATCGAGTATCGTGCCGGTGGCGCCCATGCGCCCGAGGGGGCTCCCGTGGTGCTGACGGCCGAGATCGTCGACTTTGTCACCGACAGTCGCGGCGGTCGTCTGGTGCGCTTTGAGCCGGTCGGTTGCAATGCCACTGGCGAGCCGCGCACGCTTGATGAGGCTATTCATGCCGCCGGCCATGTGCCACTACCGCCCTACATTACCGACTACGAGGGCGACCCCGAGAAGTACCAGACCGTGTACGCCATGAAGGAGGAGCATTCGGCCGCTGCTCCCACGGCGGGCCTGCACTTCACACCCGAGCTCATGGCGGCTATCGAGGCCAAGGGTGCGAAGTTTGCCGCTGTCGAGCTCGAGGTCGGCATCGATACCTTCCGTCTGGTGGAGGAGGACGACCCCACGCAGCACGTCATGCACACCGAGCGCTACCACGTGTCGCAGGAGGTTGTCGACGCCGTGCATAAGGCGAAGGCCGAAGGGCATCGCGTGATCGCCGTCGGCACCACCGCAGTGCGCTCGCTCGAGAGCGCGTTTGACGCGGACGCGCCGGTGTCCGATCCGGCTGTGACGGCGCGCTATTTTGAGGGCCGTGAGGACGGCGCCGACACGCTCGGCCGCGGTGACATCGTGGTGCGCGAGAACGCGACGACGCAGCTCTACCTTATGCCCGGCTCGACCTATCACGTGGTCGACGCGCTGATCACGAACTTCCACGTGCCGCGCTCTACGCTCATGATGCTCGTGAGCGCGCTTGCCACCCGCGACCAGATCATGGATGCCTACGCCGCCGCCATCGAGGAGCGCTACCGCTTCTTCAGCTTTGGCGACGCGATGCTCATTTTGTAGTTACGCGGTTCTACGAACCGCGTAACGGCTCGACGCTGCAAACCCGCCAGAGCGGCAATCTGACGTTCAATCGTCGGGCATGACCAGAAGGTCAATGCCCTCCTCTTTCACGTCACCTTGCTCGCTCTGGCGGGTTTTCGCTGACTTCGCCAAAACATCGGTGTAGTCATTGGGGACGTTCTTAAACGACTACCTTGCATCAATCTAATAAGTTGCGGGGAGATAGTTCTTGAATTGGCCTTTTTGAGGGCTAAACAGGAACTACCTCACCGCAACTGCGTTGGGGCGTTTTTTGCCAACTGGTTTACTTGCTCATGAACAGCCAGATTGCGATGATCGCAAGGATTGCGGCAATGATACAGGCGATGGCTCCGGTGAATTTGACGCGTGAGTCGCGGGTTCGCTTGCGCACGTCGTCTTCGGTGGCCTCGAGTTGGGCAACTTCGCGCTCGGTCTCGGTATACTCGGCCTTGTCGCGTGCCAAGGATCCGGCGAGCGAATCGGTGATCTCGGGATGGTCGTGCACCTCGGTCGCCTGCTCGATAATCGACTGCGCATGCGCGGCATCTGCCCGGGCGTTTGCGATGGCCTGCTCTTGCTCGCGGCGTGCCTTGTCCTGCGTGGCGATCTTTTCGCGCAGCTCGCGCTGGCGCGTCGCGGCGGCAGTTTTTGCGGACTGCAGCTCGTCGCGCGCGGCATCTGCCTCAGCCGTTACGGCCTGGTGCGCGCGTTTAGCGTCGGCGATGGGGGCCTGTGCCTGCTCGACGGCCTGCTCGGCGGCGGCAAGTGAATGCTCAAGATCGGCGGTGATGCGCGGAATGTCTTCCTCGGCCTTGCGGAGGGCGTCGGCAGCGTCGGAGATTTGCATAGACAACTCGCTGGTGCGCACGGTGTAATTGGCGGGATTTGCCGAAGGGTTGCGCTGCAGCTCGGCATACTCATGACGCAGCGTCTCGAGCTGTGCGCGCGTAGCATCGGCAGTTTGTCGTGCGGCGGCGACACCGGTATCGCGCTCGGCCTTCACTTTGTCGCGGATGCGCTTGGAATCTTCGAGTCGACGAACCAGGCGGTTGCCGGTCTCGCGCGAGCTCGCCTCGCGGGCTTCCACGGCGTCGAGGACAGCCTTCAGGCGGAGCTCGGTCGCATCGTCCTCTGCCTTCATTTGCTCGAGCTGGCCCTTGAGCTCCGTCGCTTTGGCGGCATGGGCATCACGGTTAATTTCAGCTGCCGCAGCGGTCTTTTGTGCCGCGGCAATCGCCTGGCGTTGATCGGCGATGATCCGATCGTAGCGGCCTGCGATGTCCCGGCGCGTCTCGAGCTCCTCTACCTGGTCGGCGATGCGCTGCTCAAGCTCGGACAGGTGGGCGCGGGCATCGGCGAGTGCCTTCTTGGCGGCGTTCATCTCGCGCATGGCCGACGCGCCCTGGGCGATAAAAGTGCCCACGGCGTTAGCGGTGTTTGAGACGGCGCTTCCCAGGTCGCGGCTCGTGGCGGGAGCATGCGAGGTGGTCGGATGCGCGGCCTCGGCGGCATTCGTATCGGCAGTCTGCGGCGCGGCGATATTGCCGGTGCCGCCTTCGATTACGGAAAAGCCCGCTGCGTGCGGGTCGACCGCGTCGGTGCCGATCGTGGGGTGCTCGAGTTGCAGGAACGAGGGCATGGTGCTGCCCTGGTCGGCAACCGGGGTCTCGCCGGGCACAAACGTCGAGGCAGCCTCGGCGGCTTCCTCCTCCTCGGCGTCGACATCGGCATCGGCGACAGCGTCCTTCATCGCTTTGACGGCATCCATCATGGAGTCCATGACGGCGTCGAGCTCCTCTTCTGAAGACACCTCGATGGGGCCCGCTGCTTGCGGAGCGTTCTCAGCCTTGGGCTCAGTATCGCTCGGGTCCGGCTGCTCTAGCTGATCTTCCTTGTCTTGCTCTGCGGCGACATTTGCGTCTGCGGCCTCGTCTGCGGCGGCAGAAGCTTCCTCGACAGCGGCATCAATGCCTCCATCGCTGCTGGTAGAAGCATCGCAGTCGTCAATGGTGCCTGCGGAATCATCAATATGCTGTTGAGTCTGGGGGTCCAGCTCGTCTGTCATAGGCATGTGCTCCTCATCGTTGTTTGTCACCCTATGATAGAGTCTCGCGCCGACATCCCGCGCGCCGCAGCAAAGTTTCAAAACGTGTTCGATGTCTCGCGTCGATAGCAACAACTCGGCCACGTTATCCAGGTTGTACTTGACAATCCCTTCGCCGAACGACGTGGTGCCGTTCGCCTACCGAGGCCTTTTCTTCTCACTTGAACACGCTAAAGTTGCATCTCAGCTTTTGGCGCGTTTATTTGGATGCGCGAAGTCGGCGGGTACGCCCGTCGCGATTCTGAAAGGATTTCCATATGGGACTTTTCACTGGTAAGACTGTGATCATCACCGGCGGCGGCAAGGCCACGCTTAAGGACGGCTCTGCTGGCTCCATCGGCTACGGTATCGATATCGCTTTTGCCAAGGAGGGCGCGAACCTCGTTATCACCGGTCGTAACGTTGCTAAGCTCGAGGCTGCCAAGGAGTCTCTCGAGGCCGAGTACGGCGTCAAGGTCCTGCCTGTTCAAGCTGATGTCTCGGCTGGTCAGGATAACGAGGCCGTCGTCCAGAACGTCATCGACAAGGCCATCGAGAAGTTCGGCCGTATCGACGCCGTCGTCAACAACGCTCAGGCCAGCGCCTCGGGTGTGACCATCGCCGACCACACTATGGATCAGTTTAACCTGGCCATTTATTCCGGCCTGTACGCTACCTATCTGTACATGCAGAAGGCCTATCCGCACCTGAAGGAGACCAAGGGTTCCGTGGTCAACTTTGCTTCGGGTGCCGGCCTGTTTGGCAACTATGGCCAGTGCAGCTACGCCGCTGCCAAGGAGGGCATTCGCGGCCTGACCCGCGTCGCCGCCAACGAGTGGGGCCCCGACGGCATCAACGTCAACATCGTGTGCCCGCTTGCTTGGACCGCTGCGCTCGAGAACTTCCAGGATGCTTACCCCGAGGCGTTCAAGGCCAACGTCCACATGCCGCCGGCGGGCCACTACGGCGATGTCGAGAAGGAGATCGGCCGCGTGGTCGTTCAGCTTTGCGGTCCCGACTTTAAGTATATGAACGGCGAGACCGTCACCCTCGAAGGTGGCATGGGCCAGCGTCCGTAGGGCAACGGCGGCTCCTGCCCCCTGCGCAGAGCATGCCGCGCCCCCTCGGGTAGGCTATCTTGCCCCCATCGCGCATCAACCTTTATTCTTCACACTCGCTTGCCATTTGATTTGACTATGGCAAGCGAGTGTTTTTTCGTAGTTCCGATTGCGTAGTGGTGGTGGTCTAATAGAGCCCAACCGTCTGGTCGAATGTTCGCACGCCCAGATGTCGTTTTCGAAAAGAGGTATGAAAGGACAGTCATCATGAAGACCTCGGTTGTCGGGTTTCCCCGTATCGGTCGCTTGCGTGAGCTCAAGTTTGCATGCGAGAAGTACTTTCGCAGCGAGCTTCCTGCCGCCCAGCTCGACCAAACTGCTCGTGAGTTGCGTCTGGCTCATTGGACGATGCAGCGCGATGCCGGTATCGATATGATCCCCTCGAATGACTTCTCTTTCTATGACACTACGCTCGACACGGCCGTGCTCTTTGGCCTGGTGCCTCAGCGCTATCGCGTGCTCGGGCTTTCTGCGCTGGACACCTATTTCGCCATGGCTCGCGGCTACCAGGGCGAGGCAGGCGATGTTCATGCACTACCGATGAAAAAGTGGTTCAACACCAACTACCACTACAATGTGCCCGAAATCGATGATGCGGCAGAGATTGCGCTCGTTGGCACCAAGCCGATCGATGAGTATCTCGAGGCCAAGGCCGCCGGCATCGAGACAAAGCCTGCCATTCTTGGTCCCTTCACACTGCTCAATCTCGCGAATTATACCGGCTCACGTCAGCTTGCCGACGTGGTCGAGCCGCTCGCGAGCGCCTATGCCGATCTTATCACCCGCTTATCCGATGCGGGTGCCGGGTGGATTCAGCTTGACGAGCCGTGGCTGGTTCGAGACCTCGACAAGCGCGATATCGCTCTGTTTAGACGGCTCTATGCGCCCATCCTCGATGCGCGTGGCAACTCCCGCGTGTTGCTCCAGACCTACTTTGGTGATATTCGCGACTGCTATCGCGACGTGTGTGCGCTGGCCTTTGATGGCATCGGCCTCGATTTTATCGAGGGTGTGCAGACGGCAGAGCTCGTTGCGAATTATGGATTCCCACAGGATAAAGTGATGTTTGCGGGTCTTGTGAACGGCAAGAACATCTGGCGCAACCATTACGCCCACACGATCGGGACCATCGCCGCCTTGCGCGGGGGGACTCGGGCGCCGATTGTGCTCTCCACGTCTTGTTCGCTGCTTCACGTGCCCTATACGTTGGAGCACGAGACCCAGCTCAACGATTCCTATCGCTGCCACTTTGCGTTTGCCGAGGAGAAGCTTGCCGAGCTTGCCGAGCTTGCCGAGCTGCTCGACCGCGACGATCCCTCATCCACGCCTGCGGCGAAGGCCAACGCGGCGCTCATGGGCGCTCGTCCCGATAGCGTCGATGAGGCCGTGCGCGCCCGCGTCGTCGCCGTGCCCGCGGGCGCGCAGACGCGCCTGCCCGCTCGTCCCGTGCGAGAGGTTATTCAGAAAAAGGAGCTGGGGCTTCCCCTGTTCCCGACCACGACGATCGGTTCCTTCCCGCAAACGCAGGAAATCCGCTCGATGCGCGCTCGTCGTCGCCATGGTGAGATTTCGCAGCAACGCTACGAGGAGTTTCTGCGTGACCAGATTGCCGAGGTTGTGCGCCGCCAGGACGAGGTCGGTCTCGATGTGCTCGTACACGGCGAGTTCGAGCGCAACGACATGGTCGAGTATTTCGGTGAGCGCCTGGACGGCTTCGTGTTCACGCGCTTCGCCTGGGTTCAGTCTTATGGTACGCGCTGCGTCAAGCCGCCCATCATCTGGGGCGACGTTTCGCGCCCCAAACCCATGACCGTCTCATGGTCGAGCTATGCGCAGTCGCTGACCGATAAGCCAATGAAGGGTATGCTGACCGGCCCGGTTACGATCCTGAACTGGAGCTTCCCGCGTGAGGACATCCCCGTGCGCGACACCACCCGCCAGATTGCCCTTGCAATCCGCGATGAAGTACTCGATCTCGAGGCCGCCGGCATCAGGGTGATTCAGGTTGACGAGGCCGCGCTTCGTGAGAAGCTGCCGCTGCGCCGAAGCGACTGGCAGCGCGAGTACCTGGATTGGGCTATCCCCGCGTTCAATCTCGTGCACAGCGGTTGTCGTCCCGAGACGCAGATCCACACGCACATGTGCTACAGCGAGTTCGCTGACATTATTCCGGCGATCGACGCCATGGACGCCGACGTGATTTCGTTCGAGGCCTCTCGCTCCGAGCTCGAGATCCTCGATTCCCTGGCCCATAACCGCTTCGAGACCGAGGTGGGCCCGGGCGTCTACGACATTCACTCGCCGCGTATTCCTTCCGAGCGGGAGATAGGCGAGGCACTCGCAAGGATGCTCGACAAGGTTGCGCCCGACAAGCTTTGGGTCAACCCCGACTGCGGGCTCAAGACGCGTAGCAATGCCGAGGTCTGGCCTTCGCTGAGGAATATGGTCGCCGCGGCTCTGAAGCTGCGGGCACAACGGTAGATGATCGCCGTAGATACGATGCCCGTTTGATGTGTAGGGGCGGCCCGCTCGCGGGACGCCCCTATAATGGTTTGCGTATGAACCGCAACCAAGGAGTTCCAGTTTATGGACCAGAACCTCTTTACATTCGACCTGATCGCCGAGGACCCGACGACACATGCGCGCGCCGGCGTGCTGCACACCCCGCACGGTGACATTGAGACACCGATCTTTATGCCCGTGGGCACCAAGGCAAATGTCAAGGGCATCCCCACCGAGACCGTTAAGCAGCTCGGTGCGCAGATCGTGCTCGCCAACACCTACCACCTGTCCATGCGTCCCGGTGAAGACACCATCGCCGAGCTGGGCGGACTGCACAAGTTTATGAACTGGCACGGCCCCATCCTCACCGACTCGGGCGGTTTCCAGGTCTTCAGCCACAACGACGCCGTTAAGCTCACTGACGAGGGCGTTCACTTTATCGTCAACGACTACGACGGCCGCCACGTGTTCTGGACGCCTGAGGACAACATGGAAATCGCCATGAAGCTCGGCTCCGACATCTGCATGCAGCTCGACCAATGCCCCGGCTATCCTGCCACGCGTGCCTATGTCGAGCGCGCCGTGGAGCTGTCGAGTATGTGGGCCGAGCGCTGCTATAAGGCCCACACCCGTGATGACCAGGCGCTCTTTGGCATCGTCCAGGGCGGCATGCATATGGATCTGCGCCTGCGGTCGCTGCGCCACCTGGAGGAGTGCGGCGACTTCCCCGGCTACGGCATCGGTGGCTACTCGGTGGGCGAGGACCACGAGACCATGTTCGAGACGCTGGCGCCGCTGGTTTCCGAGTACATGCCTAAGCACAAGCCGCGCTACCTCATGGGCGTCGGCAACCCTACCACGCTCGTGCGCGGCGTTGGCGTGGGCATCGACATGTTCGACTGCGTGCTGCCGACGCGCACCGGCCGCATGGGTACGGCGTTCTCCAGTGAAGGCCGCCTTAACTTCCGCAACGCGCGCTTTGCGCACGACGACGGCCCCATCGACCCCACCTGCACCTGCCCGGTGTGCACGGGCGGCTACAGCCGCGCACTCATCCGCCATATGGTCACGCAGAAGGAGATGCTCGGCGGAATTCTGCTGTCGATGCACAACATCTACTACCTGCTCAACCTTATGCAGCGTGCCCGCCAGGCCATTATCGAGGGCCGCTACGGCGCGTTTGTGAGCGACTGGATGAACTGTCCTGCGGCGGTGGACTACTAGGAGCGGCGCGGGCGCTTGCAGAGCGCGGGCAACGGCAAGGGGCGAGCGCCGACCGGTCATCACGTTCGCTAACACCGCCTGCGCGGCTGCTGACCGATGCCTTGCAAGCGCTTGACGTATCGTGGGTACCATATCGCGGGCGGGTGTTTGACGCATGGCGTCGGCCCCGCCCGTTTCTATTTTCGATAGGAGTACCCATGATTAAGAATGAGAACGTCGAGGGCGAACCTGCCTACGACGAGACGTACCGCCGCGGTCCCGTGGTCATGCGCGGCCCCATGATTCCTAAGGACAACACTTACGCCAACCTGCTGGCGCCCGAGGATTCAACCGACTGGTTGCATGCCGACCCGTGGCGCGTCCTTCGTATTCAGGCAGAATTCGTCGATGGTTTTGGCGCGCTGGCCGAGCTCGGACCCGCAGTGACCATCTTCGGCAGCGCCCGCACACCCAAGACGGACCCGGTCTACAAGGCGGCGCGCACCGTCGGCCGTAAGATCGCCCAGCGCGGCGTGGCGGTTATCACCGGCGGCGGCCCCGGCATCATGGAGGCGGCCAACAAGGGAGCGGCGAGCGTCAACGGCAAGTCAGTTGGTTTGGGCATTGAGCTGCCACACGAGCACGGGCTCAATAAATACGTGAACCTCGGCATGGACTTCCGCTACTTCTTTGTGCGCAAGACCATGTTCGTCAAATATAGCTCGGGTGCCATCGTGTTTCCCGGTGGCTTTGGTACGCTCGATGAGATGTTCGAGGTGCTCACGCTGGTACAGACGCACAAGGTCAAGCGCATGCCGCTTGTGCTGGTAGGCAGCGGGTACTGGCAGGGCCTATTCGACTGGCTCAACGGTCCGGTGATGGACGACGGTATGATCAGTCCGCTCGATCCCGAGCTTGTGCACATCACCGACGACCTCAACGAAGCCGTTGACATTGCCCTGAGCGGGCTGATGTAGAGCGAGCGTGTCTGCCGTTGCGGCAATGTGGGTTACAGTAATGTGAACGGCAGTCTGATGCTATCTAACATCAGGCTGCCATCTTAATGGGGTATACTGATGCAAAAGACGAGGCGAGGAGGTCGCGTATGTCTACTGCAACGGTTAAGCCTACGACGGTTCGTATCGAAGAGGGGCTCAAGGAACAGGCGACTGAGTTTTTGGATTCGGTTGGTCTGAGTCTCAATTCGTATCTCAACCTTGCTGTTCGGCAGCTTGTGAATCAGCGAAAGATTCCGTTTGAGATTGTGGGTCGACCTGAAGTTCCCAACGAGGTGACGAGGCGCGCCATGGTGATCGCCGAGGCTCATGAGCTGGGGATTTTACCAGACGACAGCTCGTCGTTCGACAACGTGGACGATCTGATGTCGTTCCTCGATGAGGACTAACGATGTTTGAGATTAAAGTCGAGGACCAGTTTAAGGCGGATTACAAACGGACGATGCGCGTCCATCCGCAGCTAAAAACGGAGTTTAAGGCGGCCGTCGCAGAGCTTGCGGTTCACGGCTCGTTTCCCGCGGAATATGGTGCGCACGAGCTCTCAAACCCGGGTGGCAATTATAACGGCCGCATTGATTTCCATCTATCCGATGGCTTGGTCGATGTGGTCGTTCTGTACTTGCCGCATAAGACTAATCCGGTGATCCGACTGGTCAGAACGGGCTCGCACGAGGAGCTGTTCCAAGGTCCGCAGGGCTGATCGCCGATTTCTAAGTTGCGGTGGAATAGGGATTGATTGGCGGCTGATAAGCCAAAAACAGTCCCTATTTCACCGCAACTGCTGGGGGTACCCCGTTCGTCGCCGCGGCCTCCGGTTCCACTTTTCGTTGAATTTCGCTCAAAAGCTCGGCTGCGACTTCGATGCTTTTGAAACGAATGCTGCAGTCTTCTTTCTTTGGGAAAGCCAGCAACGGAATAGCTCCGTACCAGACAGTTTCCTCGTCAATCACTGATGCGCACAGGCGTCCTTCGGCTTTGATGAGATAGTTGACGTTCATCTCGGCAAAAATCGCTTTCACGTCGTCGCGCGGAGTCGAAGCAATAGAAATCTCAAGGGCAATTCCACGGGTAGCGGCATTCGCGAGTGCAACGGCGAGCTTTTCAAGGCATGCGGCGGACGCGTAGGGTGCGGCAATAAAAATGCTTTTCGATGCGTTCTCGATGTCATTCACTAAAGCCTCCACGGCTCTTGCCGACCTAACGAGGATGTTTCGTTCGTCCTGTCTGTTGTCGTTTGCCGCAAAGACTTCATACCCCAGCTTAGCGTAGGTCTTGAGCCTCTTTTGGTACATGCGCGCGAACATGGGTATCGACAGGTCAACATAGTCGAATATCTCAACCCGCTGTTTGCCCTCGTGGCTTCTGTGTAGCCTGCCCGCCTGCTGCGTTATGCTGCCGTCCCAAGATATTGGAGTGGCAATGAGCAAAGTGTCAAGGTAAGACAGGTCGAAGCCCTCGCCCAGAAGACTTTCAGTTGCGACGATGATTCGATGCTCATGCTCAAAGCTGGGAAGACTCTTCAGTATTGCTTTTCTTTCTTTGGCGTCGATTTCTCCGGTTAAGAGTATGGGTTCGTGTCCGCGGCTTTGAAGTAGCCTGCATAGCTCTTCGGCATGCTTTTTTCTTTTAGATAGCACAAGCGGATGCCGGCCGTTTGATGCGGCCTCGAGGGCGTCCTCGATAATTGCTTCATTTCTCGCGGCATGTACACACAGGAGATCGAGAATTTGGTTAAAGGATGCTCCTGGTTCGTAGGTGGGTAATCGAATTCCGGTGAAACGCGGTCTAACAATGCGCTGAATCCCCTGTTGGATTGCTTGCGTTTTTGGATCGACGACATAGCGAACCGGGCCGCAGAGCATCGAGAGTGCCCGCGTGAGTCCGTCCGAACGCTCGGGCGTTGCGGAAAGGCCATATACATATTTGGCAGGAGCGGACTTGAGGACAAGCTCAAGCTGTGGCGCGGCCGCATGGTGGCATTCGTCACAGATGATGAGACTGTAATCGCGAACGAACTCCTTGGCTAATGACTCGCCGGTTTGGGGATCCTTGCCGGATAGCGACTGGAATGAAGCAATGTCGATGAGACGGCTTATGGCGGTCTTGCCTCCTCCGATTTGCCCAATGAGCGGAGGCTGTCTTTTGCTGATTCGTCCCTTGGGGGTTCGGACGGGCTCTCTGTTGTCCGTGATGTCGAGAAATCGTTCGAGTTGGGATTTCCATTGGGCAATGAGCGCAGTTTTAGGAACGATGACGAGCGTTGGAAGTCCAATGGCAGCAATAAGATAAGCTCCGATGACGGTTTTGCCGAACCCCGTCGGTGCGGACATGATTCCGTCTTCGTAGCCGAGCATCTGTTCAGCGACAATTAGCTGTTCAGGGCGAAGAGTCCCTTTAAATGCCATCACAATTGGATTGCTCGACTTGCGTTTGTCTGAATAGTGGGCAGAAACGCCGGCTTCTTGAAGCAGCCGCTCAAGTTGAACCTTGCAGCCTCTGGGAATCGCGACGTAGCCATCTCTAAGTTCGCTGAGGTCTATGAACCGCGGTTTGCCGTATACCGATTGATGCATAGATTGTGCGCGGAAGAATTCCGGGTTGGCAAATGTTGCAAGCCTGCGGACTTCCATTTGAGCTGCGGGACTCAGAGATTTTTCGGGGATATAGAGCATATCGGCCTGCGTGACGGACAGCGATGACGGGAAGTCCCGCGGTGTGAGCGGAAGCCGCTTTCGCAGTCTCTGGGAATGTGGCACACCGGTGTTTGCCACTGCAGCAGCCGCTATTCCATGTGACCTATTTTCGATGCTCTCGATCAGATTTTGCACCGTCACGCGCGGGATTAACTGGATTTGCGAAAGGTAAAGCCATTGATCGGGAAAGGGCCCAAATTGCTCGTCAACAAATACGCTGTTCCCTTTTCGCTGCGCTTTTCCTTGAAAAGGCAGCGCTATGAGATTTCCAAAGCCGCCCTCAGGAATGGTGGACTGCGCGGGCAGCATTCGGTCAAATGCTTTGAAGGTGATCGTCTTGTTCAGTATCGCCGCTTCGGTGATAAGGCTGCTTCCAAAATCTCGTGCGGTCTTTGCGCTGACGAGCTCTAGGAAGAAAAACCAGACATGTGCGCCGTCGCCCGATCTCGATCGCTCGACTGCGACATCGATTCCGTGGCTTTTTGCGACGTGTCGAATGGCATTCGTCGCTTCTTTCCAATCGGCTCCGTCAAAATCGATGACCAGGACTTTCGTGTTACTGTCTTTATCGAGCGCATATTGGCCTATAACGTCTCGAAGCCTATCGTCATTGCCTCTGAAATGGGCGATGATCGCGGCATCGCTCAACTCGGGGAAGACGCGGCTGCTGCATTCCGTACATTTGACTCTCTGGTGGCTTGCTTTGGGGCAAATGCCTGACTTCCACTCATTTGCGCAGGCGGGCGTATAGCCAATTCCTCCGTCTTTTCTGCGGTACCCATGAGCGTAAACATCTTTGCGGCCAGTAAAGAGATTGCGGAAGAGCTCGAGTTTGTCGCGCGCTGGGCTTGCGCTGGTGACGATGCCCTCGATTTGCGCTCGTTCATCGAACAAAGCGCCAGCTTCTTTCCACTCTTCTAGCGTTGCGTAGCGTACGTCTGAACCGTTGTTGCAAATGACGATTTGTCGGTGTTGGTCCGATATATGTGTGATCGTCTGATCGTATTTAAATTGTGCGGTCCCAAAGAGGGCGTATTGATGCATGGCGTTGCCCATTTGAATGCCGTCCTTGTATTGGAGTTGTTGAGACGAGGGTACGGCATTACGGCTTTTTGGGATATGTTATTTCGATTCAAGTTTGCTAATGGCAAGGGATTATTCTGCGAGCGGCTTTCGGTCGATGCCAAGGCGCGCGACGGCCCTTGATAATCAGGGTTTGCGGTCATATAGGTAGCCGGAGGCGTAAAGAGCGGACCTCATTCAGACCCGGTGGGCAAAAAATGGCAAATATGAGTAGTGTTGCTCGGTTAGTCTCATATCATTTGAGAAGTATCTAAGACCAATTGACTGAGTTTTAGTATATTCACCCCCCTAAACACGACGATTCGGGGCTTTATGGAGCTTGAAATCGGTGGAAGCGGGCAATTTCAGTGTAATTTTGCTGTTACTAAATTTATGACAGTACTCATATTTGCCATTTTTTGCCCACCGGGTATCACTAGGGGCTAGTCGAAGCTCCCCCAAACAGCTGGGAATGCGCCGATCGTCAGCATATCTTGTATATGGATGGCTCAGCAAAAGAAGTTGCGGTGGAATAGGGATTGATTTGCGGCTGATAAGCCAAAAACGGTCCCTATTTCACCGCAACTGATGTGGGAGTCCCTAGCGAGTTGGTTGGTAGCGGGGGCAGTAACTGATGGCGATGGCGTCGACGCCTACGTGGGTCGCGATGGTGCAGCCGATGGGGCCGGTGCCGGCATCGGCGTAGTCCTGGCCCGCGAGCGCTTGGTTGACGAGCTCTTGCTCCTCGGCGGCGCCGGTTGTGAGCACGCGCACGCTCGAACCCGGGTGCTCAGCCAAAAATGCGAGGCAGTCGGCCATGGTGTTGGCGACGATGCGCTTGGCGCCGCGGCCCTTCTTGATGGCCCTGATCTCGCCCGACTGCTACTCCGGCGAAACGGCCAAGCGAATGTTGAGCATCTGCGTGAGCTGGCCAGCGAGCTTGGGTGCGCGGCCGTTCTTGACCAGGTTCTCGAGCGTGCGCGGAATCAGCAGCAGATGGGCGTCGGGCAGCGTCGCGCGGATCTGAGCCTCGGTCTCGTCCAGGCTGCGGCCGTCCTCGCGCATGGCGAGCGCGTACTCCACCAGCAGGCCCTCGGCGCCCGAGCCGGTGCGCGAATCAACGCAGCGCACGTCGAGCTCGTGGGTCTCGGCCACCAGGCATGCGTTGGAATAGCAGGCAGACCACTCGCTGCACAGCGAGATAAAGATGGCGCTGTCGTGGCCGTCGGCGCGTACGCGATCGAAGAGCTCCTTGAACTCACCGGCGCTCGGCTGCGAGGTGTGCGGTAGCTGCTCGGAGCCTGCCATGCGGGCGACGTACTCCTCGGCGGTGATCTGTACCTGGTCGAGCAGGTCCTCGCCTTCGATAATCACATGCAGCGGAATCACGTAAATGCCGAGCTCTTGGGCGCGGGTGGGGGAGATGTCCGACGTGGAGTCGGTTATGATGGCAAAAGACATAATTGCACCTTTCGATGGGGCGCCACGGCGCCGCCGATTGAGAGCAAAGTGCGTCAAGTATAGTGGAGTTGTTCCACATTGCCAGCTTTAATTGTTGAATAGTCAACAGTTTGAAGTGTCGGTGTGGAAATCGTCAACTGGGGAAGAGGGATATCGATGGCGGCATTACAGCTATGCGAGCGGCCGATTGTGCTGTTCGATTTTGACGGCACGGTGGCCGATACGGGCCGGGCGGTGATGGCCTCGACGCGCAAGACGCTTGCCGCGCGCGGATTTTCAGAAGCGCAGATGGGTGACCTGCGCCGCATGATCGGTCCTCCGCTGTGGAAGAGCTTCCACGACTTTTACGGCTTTACGCGCGAGGAATCGCTCGTGGTGGCTGACGAGTACCGTGCCTTTTTTGATGAGCTGGGACCGGAAGAGTACCCCGTGTTTGACGGAATCCCCGAGCTGCTGGATGGGTTGGCCGCGCAGGGGCATCGCATGGCGGTCGCGACGTCGCGCATGGAGGCGAAGTGCATCGATATGGTGCATGAGCTGGGACTTTGCCAGTTCAAAGCCGTGGTTGGCATGAATCCGCCGCAGGGGCGCGAGACTAAGGCCGATTCGGTCCGCGATGCGCTGGCGGCGCTCGGTGCAACGGCCGACGATGCCGTGATGATCGGCGATCGCTTTAACGATGTGGAGGGCGCGCACGCAATGGGCGTGCCGTGTATCGGCATCTATTCGGGCGCGGCGGCGCCGGGGGAGCACGAGGCCGCGGGCGCCGATGCGGTGGTGCACTCGGTGGCCGAGCTTGCTAAACTTTTCGCTGTATAAGTATGCGATGTGAGGGGCGGGCGCACTCGCCGCTCATTGGCAAGGAGGTAGTCTATGAATCAGGTGGAGCAGAGCGTTGCCGAGTACGTTGACGAGGTCTGGGAGGATGTCGTCGCCGATATCGAGCAGCTGGTGAGTTATCCGTCCGTGGCAATTTCTGCCGATGCGGAGCCCGGCGCGCCGTTTGGTCGCCCGGTCCGTGACGCGCTCGATTGCGCGCTCGGCATCGCACAGAAGCTCGGCTACCAGACGAGCGATGACGAGGGCTATGTGGGCATTGCCGATATCCCGGGCCGCGGCGACAAGCAGCTCGCGACTATCTGCCACGTGGACGTGGTGCCCGCCGGGCCCGGTTGGAACACCGACCCGTTTGCGATGGAGCGTCGCGAGGGCTGGCTGCTCGGCCGCGGCGTGATCGACGACAAGGGCCCGGCGGTGCTGTCGCTCTATGCCGGCGCCTATCTGCTCAAGCGCGGCATTACCCCGCGCTATACTTTCCGCGCGCTGCTTGGCTGCGATGAGGAGGTGGGCATGTCCGACGTTCACCATTATCTGGAGAACTACGCGAACCCCGACTTTCTGTTTACACCCGATGCCGAGTTCCCGGTTTGCAACGCCGAGAAGGGTCAGTTTGAGGCGACGTTCGTGAGCCCTAGGATCGACGGCGGGCGCATCGTGTCGTGGAGCGGCGCCGAGGCGACCAACGCGATCCCATCGCAGTCCATTTGCGAGCTTGCGATTGCCGTCGATGAACTGCCGGCGCCGATCGAGAACGCCGACCGCCTGGAGATCACGGCGCTCGGCAACGGCCATGCCCAGATTTTCGCGCACGGTATCGGTGGCCATGCTTCGATGCCCGAGGGGACGATCAACGCCGCCGGCCTGATCGTGACGTACCTGCGCGAGGTCGAGGATGCGTTTGGCGCCCGTGGCGAGTGCCTGCTGACGCCTGCCGAGCACGAGTTCGTCAAGTTCTTGGCCTTTGTGCACGCGGACGCCTATGGTCGCGGCCTGGGAATCGATGCGACGAGCGCGACGTTTGGCCCGCTCACGTGCAACCCCGGCGTCATCCGCGTGGTGGATGGCCACATTGAGCAGGTCATCGACGTACGTTTCCCCGACAGCACGAGCGTCGATACCATGTGCGAGCAGCTCGAGCCGCTCGTGGGCCGCTTTGGTGTGACGTATCGCGTAGGTCGCGCCAAGGTGCCGTTCTCAGTTTCGGCCGACGACCCGGCCGTGAAGGCGCTGATTGACACCTATAACGAGTTTACGGGTAAGCATGCCGAGCCCTTCGCCATGGGCGGTGGCACGTACGCACGCAACTTTGCCCGCGCCGTGTCGTTTGGCCCCGAGGAGACCGGCCTTGAGCTGCCCGCGTGGGGCGGCCAGATGCACGGCCCCAACGAGTGTGCCAACGAGGACCAGCTTAAGCAGGCGCTCAAGATCTACATCGTGGCAATCCTTCGTCTAAACGAACTCGAGCTTTAGGGCTTCCCCAGGCACCCGACCTTGCCCCTCAAACCGTCGCTTGCGTACCATAGTACGCGGCGCTCCTCTTTCGGGGCAATCTCGGGCACCTGGGAAACCCCTATATCCTGCTTGGATACAAACTTGCATTACGAGCCCGGTGCTTTTGCCCGGGCTTTTTGCGTCACTTGGGGACGTTCCTTTTCTGCCGACAGAAAAGGAACGTCCCCAAGTGCCGGCAGATTGACTTTGCCAAAACATGGGGTGGTCATTGGGGACGTTCTTAAATGACTAGTCAAACAAGAACGTCCCCAACGACTACAAGTTGCGGTGGAATAGTTCCTAGAATGGGCCATTTGATGGCCAAGCAGGAACTATTTCACCGCAACTTTGTTTTTATTGGTGTAAAAGGCGCGCCATGCTTGGGTGTGGATTGTTATCCGTTTGTAAAGGCTGGGTAGAGCTTGCGGTAAGGGTCTATCAAATACCCGTAAGAAACCGCAGTTGGCGCGGGCGCTGCCCGATCGGGGCCGTATCTTTCCTAACAGCAAAGCGGGCAGGGTGCCCGCGAGTCGCATGTACGAAAGGAAGATCATGCTCGATCAGGCTTATTCTCGTCGTCAGTTCCTCGGCCTCGCTGGTGGTCTTGCCAGCATCGTTGGTCTCGGTCTCGTTGGTTGCGGCGGCTCCGGCGCATCCGATGCCGCCGACAAGGGTAGCGCCGCTGCTGCCAAGTCCGTCTCCGGCGAGGTGACCTACGACGGTGCCTCCTCGTTCCAGGCTCTCGTCGAGGCCGCTGCCGAGAAGTTCATGGACGCCAACCCCGACGTCTCCATCTCCGGTTCGGGCAATGGTTCGGGCAAGGGCCTGACCGCTGTTGCCGCCGGCACCGTCACCATCGGTAACTCCGACGTCTTCGCCGAGAGCAAGCTCGAGGCCGATCAGGTCAAGAACCTCGTCGACCACGAGGTCGCCGTCGTGGGCATGGGTCCCGTCGTCTCCAAGAACGTCAAGGTCGACGACCTGTCCCTCGAGCAGCTCAAGGGCATCTTCTCCGGCCAGATCACCAACTGGAAGGAGGTCGGCGGCGACGACGCCACCATCGTCGTCCTCAACCGCAAGGCCGGCTCCGGCACCCGCGCCACCTTCGAGGCTGCCGTCTTTGGCGACGAGGCTGTCGACTTTAAGGGCGACGCCGAGCTCGATAAGTCCGGCGACGTCCAGACTCAGATCGCCAGCACCGACAACGCCATCTCCTACCTCGACTTCTCGCACTTCGATGACTCCAAGTTCAACGCCGTCAAGGTCGAGGGCGTCGAGCCCAAGAGCAAGAACGTCACCGACAACTCCTTCAAGATTTGGGCTACCGAGCACATGTACTGCTCTAAGGACGCCGATGAGGCTACCAAGGCCTTCCTGGAGTTCATGCTCTCCGACGATGTCCAGGGCAAGCTCGTCGAGGAGCAGGGCTTCATCCCCGTTTCTGCCATGAAGGTCGTCAAGGACGCCAGCGGCAAGGTCTCCGCTAAATAAGTAATCGCCCCCGGAAAGGTTTGCAATGGCAAAACAGCTGCCAAAGCGCGACCTTGAGAACGTGGGCCTGGGCGTCACGGGCGCGTGCGTAGCGCTCGTGACGCTTGTCGTTGCCGCGCTCATCTTTATGGTCGCCCAAAAGGGCCTCTCGGCTTTTGTCAAGGACGGCGTCTCGGTCGTCGAGTTTTTTACCGGCACCAAGTGGGACCTGGCCAACACGGCTGATAACGGCCTGCCTTATACCGGTGCCCTGCCCCTGATCATCACTTCGTTTTCGGTCATGGTGCTCTCCACGCTCATCGCGCTGCCCATCGCCATCGGCTCTGCCATCTTTGCGGTCGAGATCCAACCCAAATTTGGTTCCAAGGTCTTTCAGCCGCTTATTGAGCTTTTGACCGGTATTCCTTCGGTCGTCTTTGGCCTGATCGGTTTCCACGTGGTCGTCGGCCTTATGAAGAGCGTTTTCCACGTGAGCACGGGCCTGGGCATCCTGCCCGGTGCCATCGTCCTGGCCGTTATGATCCTGCCGACGATGACCACGCTTTCTGTCGACGGCCTGCGCGCCGTGCCCGATAGCTACCGTCAGGGTTCGCTCGCGCTGGGCTACACGCGCTGGCAGACCATCTGGCACGTGGTACTCAAGTCCGCTATGCCGTCGCTCATGACCGCAGTCATCCTTGGCATGACCCGCGCCTTTGGCGAGACGCTCGCCGTGCGCATGGTCATCGGCGGTATCGAGGCCATGCCGACGTCGCTGTTGTCGCCGGCGTCGACCATCACCACCACGCTCACCACGTCCATGGCGGTCTATGCCGAGGGCTCGGCCCAGGACGACGTCCTGTGGGCGCTCGGTCTGCTGCTGATGGGCATGAGCCTCATCTTCATCCTGATCATCCATCTCATTGGCCGCAAGGGGGCGAAGGCTCGTGGCTAGCACGCGCATCCACATCGACGAGGCGAGACTCGGGCGTGTCCAAAAGCAGGACCGCATCGCCACGGCCGTGCTGACGGCGATCGTTGCCATCGTCATGCTCATCGTCGTTTCCATGGTGGCCTATATCCTGTTCGAGGGCATCTCGACACTGTTTAAGCCGGGTTTCCTCACGGAGCCGTCGCGCGCCAACGGCACCCAGGGTGGCGTACTCTATCAACTGTTCGACTCGTTCTACCTGCTGCTGATCACCCTGGTCATCTCGGTGCCCATCAGCCTGGGCGGCGCGGTCTTCCTGGTTGAGTACGCACCCGACGGACCCGTCCGCGACATTGCCTCCACCGCCATCGAGACGCTGTCTTCGCTGCCTTCCATCGTCGTCGGCATGTTCGGCTTTCTGGTGTTCTCGGTGCAGCTGGGCTGGAAGTACTCCATCATCTCCGGTGCCGTCGCGCTCACCATGTTCAACATCCCCATCCTGGTGCGCGTGATTCAGCAGGCGCTTGAGGACGTGCCGCAGGCCCAGCGCGATGCGTGCCTGGCCATGGGCCTCACCCGCTGGGAGGCAACGCTGCACATCTTGATTCCCGAGGCCATGCCCGCCATCGTGACCGGCATCGTGCTTTCGGCCGGCCGTGTCTTTGGCGAGGCCGCAGCATTGCTCTTTACCTCGGGCATGAGCTCGCCAGTTCGCCTGAATTTCTTGAGCTTTAACCTGTCGAGCCCCACTTGCGCCTGGAACGTGTTCCGCCCCGGTGAGTCGCTCGCCGTGCATATCTACAAGATTTACGGCGAGGGCAGCCCCGAGGCCCAGCAGATCGTTTGGGGCACCGCCGCACTGCTGATGGTCTGCGTGCTGCTGTTTAACGTAATCGCCCGCATCGTGGGCAAGCAACTGGCAAGGAAGATGACGGCCGAATGAGCGAGATGAATGCAACGCCCGCAACCGAGGCGGCCACGTCCGAGACCCAGGACTTTCTGTCGAGTGTGGGGGAGAGCGAAAAGCGCGTTCGCGTGAGCGGCAAGGCCGTGAGCGACGAGGTCGTGCTCTCCACCAAGGACGTCAACGTGTACTATGGCGACCACCATGCGCTGCACGATACGTCGCTCGCCTTCCATAAGGGTGAGATCACGGCGCTCATCGGGCCTTCGGGCTGTGGCAAGTCGACCTTCTTGCGTAGCCTCAACCTGATGAATCGCGAGATTCGCGGTTGCCGCGTGGAGGGTGAGATTAACTACCGCGGGCGCAACGTGAACACCAAGACCGAGAACACCTACGAGCTGCGCCGTTCCATTGGCATGGTGTTCCAGCAGCCCAACCCGTTTCGCAAGTCCATTCGCGACAACATCACGTTTGCGCCTAAGCGCCACGGCATCACCGACCGTGACGAGCTCGATCGCATGGTCGAGGAGAGTCTGCGCGGCGCGGCGCTGTGGGACGAGGTCAAGGACAAGCTCGACAAGAGCGCCTATGCGCTTTCAGGCGGTCAGCAGCAGCGCCTGTGCATCGCGCGCACGCTGGCGCTCAATCCCGACGTGATTCTGTTCGACGAGCCCTGCTCGGCGCTCGACCCCATCTCGACGCTGGCGATCGAGGACCTTATGTCGTCGATTGTGGCTGAGCGCGCCATCGTCATCGTGACGCACAACATGGAACAGGCGTCGCGCGTGTCCAACCGCACGGCGTTCTTCTACATGGGCGATATGATCGAGTACGACGAGACTGACGAGATTTTCCAACGGCCCAAGGATCAGCGGCTGAATGATTACCTCACCGGCATGTTCTCCTAGTCCGGGACATGCTTGAGGCCCGCGGCGGCCGCGGTCGCCACGGGACTGATTGGAGAGGCGGGTCATCTCTTGCGGGAGATGGCCCGCCTTTTTGCGTCGTGTGCGGCCGTCGACCTGCCAAAAAGGGACAGGTTTATTTTGGCAGGTTTAACGGTTTACCATAGTACGCACTTGGGTGTTCCGGCGTTTGACCAGATAAAACCTGCCAAAATAAACCTGTCCCTTTTTGGTAGGTTTTCGGGTGGGGCTCGCTGCTATCATGGACAACGTTGAATTTCTACGAAGGAGCAGGGCATATGGCGATTCTTTTGGGATGCGATTCCGTCAGCCTAGAGTTTCCCACCAAGCATATTTTCGATAGCGTAACGCTCGGCGTGGCCGAGGGCGACCGTATTGGCATCGTCGGTAAAAACGGCGACGGCAAGTCGACGCTGCTGAGTGTGCTCGCGGGCACGCTGGAGCCCGACGACGGCCGCGTGACGCATCGCCGCGGCACCACGATCGGATTGCTCGGTCAAAAAGACCAGCTTGTCGACACCGATACCGTGCATCATGCCGTTGTGGGCGACACGCCCGAGTACGAGTGGGCCTCGAGCCCCCGCACGCGCCAGATTCTGGCCGGCCTCATGAGCGATGTGCCCTGGGAGGGCACGGTGGGCGAGCTTTCGGGTGGCCAGCGCCGCCGTGTGGACCTCGCGCGCCTGCTAATCGGCGACTACGACGTGCTCATGCTCGACGAGCCCACTAATCACCTGGACATGCGCACCGTCAACTGGCTCGCGCGTCACTTAAAGGCCCGCTGGCAGCGCGGTCAGGGCGCCATGCTCGTGGTTACGCACGATCGCTGGTTCTTGGACGAGGTCTGCACCAGCATGTGGGAGGTCCACGACGGCCAGGTCGATCCCTTCGAGGGCGGCTACTCGGCATACATCCTGCAGCGTGTGGAGCGCGACCGCATGGCCGCCGTTACCGAGGAGCGCCGTCGCAACATGGCGCGCAAGGAGCTCGCGTGGCTGAGCCGTGGCGCCCAGGCCCGTTCCACCAAGCCCAAGTTTCGCGTGGATGCCGCCCGCGAGCTGATCGCCGACGTGCCGCCCGTGCGCGACGAGCTGGAGCTCAAGCGCCTCGCCGTGAGCCGCCTGGGCAAGCAGGTCATCGACGTGATTGACGTTGACGCCGGCTATGCGGATGCCGGCGGCGCGCCCAAGCAGGTGCTGACTGATGTGACCTGGCTCATTGGTGCGGGCGACCGCTACGGTCTTTTGGGCGAGAACGGCGCTGGCAAGTCCACACTGCTCGATGTGATCAGGGGCAAGATTGAGCCCCTGTCTGGCCGCGTGAAGATCGGCCAGACAGTGCGTTTTGGCGTGCTATCGCAGCAGCTCGAGGAGCTCGAGCCCTACATGGGCGACACGATCCGCGAGGTGCTGAGCAACTATAAGAAGTATTACGTCATCGACGGCAAGGAGACCTCGCCCGAGAAGCTTTGCGAGCGCCTGGGCTTTACGACGCAGCAGCTCTGGAGCCGCATC
Organism: Collinsella sp. BIOML-A6; assembly: GCF_009875845.1. NCBI lineage: Bacteria > Bacillati > Actinomycetota > Coriobacteriia > Coriobacteriales > Coriobacteriaceae > Collinsella > Collinsella sp. BIOML-A6. The sequence goes on along the minus strand of NZ_WWSL01000019.1, from coordinate 19,067 downwards.
GGCGACCTTTCGGGCGGCCAGCGCCGTCGCCTGTCGCTGCTGCTGACGATCCTGGACGAGCCTAACGTGCTTATTCTGGACGAGCCGGGCAACGACCTGGATACTGACATGCTGGCGATTGTCGAGGACCTGCTCGACGGCTGGCCGGGCACGCTGATCCTGGTGACGCACGACCGTTTCCTTATGGAGCGCGTGACCGACCAGCAGTGGGCACTGCTTGACGGTCATCTGACGCATATGCCCGGCGGCGTCGACCAGTACCTGCGCCTGTGCAACGCCACGGCCGAGGGCGAGCCCGTGGGCGCGCCGAGCGCCAAGACCGGCACGTTCGACACCGGCGCCGCAGCGGTTGCGGCCGAAAAGCCCAAGACGAGCGGGCAGCCCAACGGTCTTTCCAACGCCGAGCGCCAGAAGTTCCGCCGCGAGGTGAGCTCGCTCGAGCGCAAGATGGAGACGCAGCGCGCTCGCGTGGAGGAGGCCGAGGCCGCGATGGCTCAGGTTGATCCCACCAACTACACGGCACTGGGCGAGCAGCAGGCAAAGATCGACGAGGCTCACGCCGCCATGGATGAGCTGGAGATGGCGTGGCTCGAGGTGAGCGAAAAGCTCGAGGGCGAGGAGTAGACGAGGATGATCAAGGCCGCGTTTTTCGATATCGATGGCACGCTGCTGAGCTTTAAGACCCACCGGATTCCGGCGTCGGCGCAGCAGGTACTCGACAGCTTTCACGAGCAGGGGATTGCGTGCGTGATCGCCACGGGCCGTCCGACCTACCAGATGCCGGACTGGCTGTTCGACCTGGGCTGGGCTGCATACATTACGCTCTCGGGCCAGCACTGCTTTGATGCCGAGGGGGTTTACCGCAGCTGCCCGATCGATACGGATGACGTTGCGGTGATCGTGGACCAGGTGGCGCAGGGGCGCTACGACTCGCTGTGCATGCAGGGCGAGAACTCGTTTGTGAACCGCCTATCCGAGCGCGTGGTGACGGCCGGCAACAACGCGGGAATCGTCTACCACGAGGAGCCATTTGAGCACGCTTTTGACGCACCGGTTTACCAGTTCTGCGCCTTTGTGGATCCGTCCGACGAGCATATCGTGACCGATGCCGTGTCGCATTCGCTCACCACGCGTTGGTGCGATCTGTTCTGCGACATTATTCCGGCCAACGGCGGCAAGGACCTGGGCGTGGCGGCGACGCTCGAGCGGCTGTATATCGACGCGAGCGAGGCGATCGCCTTTGGCGACGGCGAGAACGACCTGTCGATGTTCTCGGCCGTGGGCACAAGTGTGGCCATGGGCAACGCGCAGGACACGGTGAAGGCGGCGGCAACCTACGTGACGACCGCCGTGGACGACGACGGCATCTACAACGCCGCCAAGCACTTTGGCCTGCTATAGCTGCGGCTCGGCACTTGGGGACGTTCCTTTTCTGCCGGCAGCTGGGGACACTCCTTGCGAGTGTGTCACCGCCCCGCTCCTGTGCTGCACATTTTGTGAAACGCGGTTAACTTTTTAGACAACGTAGTAAGACATGGGCAACTTTTGCGGTAAAGTGAATCTAGTAAAAGTATCCAAAGGCTAACTAGAAGCCATCGCGAAAGGCGGCCCATGGCCCTGCGTGAATCCGGAGAAGACTATCTCGAATCGATCTACGTTCTGTCGCAGCGCCAAGGCACGGTGCGCTCAATTGACGTCGCCGAATACCTGGGCGTGACCAAGGCGAGCGTCTCTAAAGCCATGGCGACGCTGGAAAACAGCGGCTACGTGGAGATGGGTAAACGCGATGTGCATCTGACGGAACGCGGTCTTGAAGTTGCCCGTCAAATGTGGGAGCGCCACTGCTTTTTTGTGCAGTTGCTCGAGGACGCCGGCGTAGCGTCCGAGGTTGCCTCGCAAGAGGGCTGCCACATGGAGCACTGCCTGAGCGAGGAAAGCTTCGAGAAGCTAAGAACGATGCTGGGGCGGGACAGCGATCGGGACCAGTAACCCCATCAACTAAGTCCAATTCAGACAAGGAACCCCGCCAGCAAGCGATGCCCAAGAACCAACAGCGATGTTACCGCAGGCCGGAGCCGGGTTTGGTTTAGAAAACAATCCGCAGCGCGAGGCCCGCCTTTCTGTTGCTCTGCAGGAGCAGGAAAGACGGGCCTCATGCGCGAGGACGTTTCAAAACCAAACCCGGCTCCGGCCGGACAGCCCACGAACGCTACAGGTTCTTGACCCCCATCGCGCGCATGGCGTTCAGGATGGCGATGATCGCCACGCCCACATCGCCAAAGACGGCAAGCCACATGTTGGCGATGCCGAGCGCCGCAAGCACCAAAATCAGCAGCTTAATACCCAGCGCAAAGATGATGTTCTGCCAAACAATCGACATGGTCTTGCGCGCCACGCGAATAGCGCGGGCGATGTTGGATGGCTTGTCATCCATGAGCACGACGTCGGCGGCCTCGATCGCGGCGTCGGACCCCATGGCGCCCATGGCAATGCCCACATCGGCACGGGTGAGCACGGGCGCATCGTTGATGCCGTCGCCGACAAAGGCGAGCTTGCCCTTGCCGCTTTCGGCCGCGAGCAGCGCTTCAACGCGCTCGACCTTATCGCCCGGCAGCAGCTGCGCATGGAACTCGTCGAGGCCGAGCTGCTTGGCCACTGTCGCTGCTACTTCCTCGCGGTCGCCCGTGAGCATAACGGTGCACTTGACGCCGGCGGCGTGCAGGTCGCGGATCGTCTGCTCGGCATCGGCTTTTACGGTGTCTGCAATCACGATGTGGCCGGCGTACACGCCGTCAACGAGCACATGCAGAATCGTTCCGACGACCTTGCAATCGGGCGCTTCGACTCCGGCCGCGGCGAGCATCTTTGCGTTGCCAACGACGACATGCTTGCCGTCGATGGTTGCCGTCACGCCGCGGCCCGCATCGTTGGCGGAGTCGCTCACCCGCTTGGGGTCGACCTCGCCCTGGTAGGCGACGCGCACGGACTGCGCGATGGGGTGATCGGAGAACGACTCAGCAAGGGCTGCGACCTCGAGCAACGACTGCTCGGTATAGCCAGCCTCGGGGTGCACCGCGACCACCGAGAACGTGCCGTTGGTGAGGGTGCCCGTCTTGTCAAAGACAACGGTGTCCACGTCGGCGAGCGTCTCGAGATAGTTAGAACCCTTGATGAGAACGCCCAGCTTGGACGCGCCGCCGATGCCGCCAAAGAAGCTCAGCGGCACGCTGATCACGAGCGCGCACGGGCAGCTGACGACCAGGAAGGTCAGACCGCGCAGAATCCAGTCGGACCAGGCGCCGGTGATCAGGCCGCCGCCAAGCGCGAGCACCGCGGCCGCGCCGGTGACGGCGGGCGTGTAGACGCGGGCAAAGCGCGTGATGAAGTTCTCGGTATGCGCCTTCTTCTCGCTGGCATTCTCCACGAGCTCCAGGACGCGCGCGACGGTGGACTCGCCAAACGGCCTGGTGGTGCGCACGTGGATGAGGCCCGTCATGTTGATGCAGCCGCTGATGATATCGTCGCCGGACTTGGCGGGGCGGGGGACTGACTCGCCCGTGAGCGCGGCGGTATCGAGCTGGGTTTCGCCCTCGACGATGACGCCGTCGATGGGCACGCGCTCGCCGGGCTTGACCACGATCACGGTGCCGACGGCGATGTCATCGGGAAAGACCTGTTCGAGTGTGCCGTCGGCTTGCTCGACGTTAGCGTAGTCGGGCGCGATGTCCATCATGGCACTGATTGACTTGCGGCTCTTGCCCACGGCGTATGCCTGGAACAGCTCGCCGACCTGGTAGAACAGCATGACGGCGGCACCTTCGGCCATGTGCGGGTCGGTATCGGGGAAGAGCACCATGGTAAACGCGCCGATAGTCGCGACGGCCATGAGGAAGCTCTCGTCGAAGGCCTTGCCGCGGCGGATGTTACTGAATGCCTTTTGCAGTACGTCGTAGCCGGCAATCAAAAACGGCACGAGGAACAGCACGAAGCTGGCGTAGATGTCGCCCGGGGTGCCGAATGCGGCGGCGAGGGTGCCGAGCTCATCGAGGGCGTACACCACGGCAAAAATGCCCAGCGCTACCAGGATGCGGTTGCGCTTATGCTCGAGTGACTCTTTTTTCTTGCGCTTCTTCTTTTTCTTCTTGGGGTCGCCGGTGGCCATGACTCGTATCCTCCCATTTGAATGTATGAACACTCGCTCATATAATTTCGCGAGCAAAGGCCGCGGCAAGCGCGGCCTTGCAGGTTGGCGTAAACCTGAACTAGAGAATGATCTCGCAGTCCGGCTCGGCGTCGGCCGTAAACTCTACAACGCGGTTGAGCACCTCGTCGAACTCGGCGTCATCGGCCTCGAGCGTCAACTTCTGGGTCATATAGTTGACGGACACGGATTTGACGCCCTCGAGTTTGGCCAGCTCGTCCTGAAGCTCGCGCGCACAGTTGGCGCAGTCGATCTCGTCGAGCTTGAATTGCTTTTTCATGGTGGGTTCCTTTCCCTGTGTTGGCGACCTGGGTGCCGGTCGCGTTGATACCGTGGTTGGTTGCTATTCGCAGATATGGCTCATGCCCTGGTTGAGCATGGTGTAGACATGATCGTCGGCAAGCGAGTAGAGGATGTTGCGGCCGTCGCGGCGGAACTTGACCAGGCGCGACTGCTTAAGCGTGCGCAGCTGGTGCGATACTGCCGACTGCGAGGTTGCGGTCGCCTCGGCGATGTCGGCTACGCAGAGCTCGCGGCCCATGAGGGCATAGAGAATCTTGATGCGCGTGGTGTCGCTGAAGACCTTGAACAGGTCTGCGAGGTCGTAGAGAAGTTCCTCGTCGGGAAGGTCCTCGGGCGAGCAGGTGGTGGGGATCACGGGCTCGGTGGCCTCGATGTCGGGCTTCGTTTCATCAACGCGGATGCTCATTGCAATGTCCTTTCATATGAACATGCGCTCATATAACTTGCTTCCGATTATATGAGCGCATGTTCATATGTCAATACAATTGGCGATAATTTCGATGACTGCTTGCCGCCTCTGCGATTTTCTGTGGGTTGGGATGTATCGATGCCATGCTCGCCAACATATTTCGAGATGTTCGGCCAACATGTTAAGAAAGCTGTCTCGAGAAGCATTAGAACTGTTCATATTTGTACTTTATCTTGTTAAATACCGTGAGAATCAGTTTTTACTCTACGGGAGTTCCTGCAGAATCAGTTTTATCTAAAGTTATATCGAGCATTGCTGCAGTCAATCAGGCACATTGGTGGCCGAATAAGTCGAAAAATGTAGGTGGACATCCGCATAGACCATCTTTAGAAGAGCGAATTCTCAATTAAATCAATAATCGTGTCGTCTTCCGTGCGGTTTTCATCGATTTTTGCGGACATGTCGCATTCCCAAGGCCCATTGATTTCTTCAGCAAGGGCCCCGACGTGTTGCATATCGTCGGGTTCGGGCACATCGTTGATGCTCGGGTCATCGGCTTGCGGATATTGGCTTGCAATTTCGCGCTTGGCGGCCTCTTCTTCTTTGAGTGCCTCCAGGACGCGGCGACCGTATTCGAAATAGCGCCGCAAGACAAATTGACGAAGAGTTTCTTGCAGGATGGCGAAGTCATCCGGTAGCCGACCGGGCCAGATCTTCTCGCGAATGCGAATCGCTTCCATGATCCGTCTAAAAGCGGACTGCTTGAAAAACGAATGACGACTAACTGTGATAACGGCATATCCCATGTTTCGCAGCGTGTTTCGGCGCTCCTCGTCAATTGATTGCTGCTCGGGTTCGTCGTGGTAAAAGCCGTTGTATTCGATATCGGTCATCGAATTTTTGAGCAGCGCGTCGAGGTAGAAAACCGTCCGTCGCGTTAGAGCGGCGTATCTTTTGGGGACTGGGATCGGATAATCCGTTTTGATAGCGCGTATGGCTAAGCCACCCATTGACTTGGGCATTGTCAGCATCATGACAAACGCCGTTTCGAGTGGGGAGCGACAGCCTTCGCGTACATAAGAAAGTGCCTTAAGAGCTTTATTGGATCCACGATACCCCGATGCCTCTGAAAAGAAGGCTCTGAGCACTTCAACGCTGGTTAGGGCTGGGCGTTCGCGATATTGAGTTTCGTCGGACGTTTCAAGCGCGTAGGAGCCGCAGATTTCAAAGTAATACTCAACGAGCTCCGAAAGGTTGAGGTCGGCTGTTGCTTCCAGCGCGCACAGCTTGATATCGACGATGTAGACGTTCGGCTCGAGTTTTAGGTAGCTTTCTGCATCAAACGTATAGCGCGTGCAGTGGCAGATGCAGCCCTTGCGGTGCCTTTTGGCATTATTGGAAAACGTCAGCACATGGATGCATTCAGAATCGACATTCTTTCTGTTGAGCCATGCTCGCGCTGCTTCCAGGTCGGACGTGGTCGGCGCAGACCCTCTGATCTTTTCCATAGGTATGGGATCGATCGCATAGCTTGCGAGCGAGTTGGCTGTTTGGTATACAGCGCGTGCCGTGGTATGTGACAGAACGATTCCCATACGCGCATGATGGCATAGCGGACGCCACATACGCTCGAAACTTCGGGCAACGGTATTGGGGCGCGGCTTATCTTCTGCGAACGGTGGGCTTTTGAGCAGTCGTATCGACGGAGCAGCTTCGGCTGGGGAGGTTTCTGCCAGCTGCGCCTTTTTTGGTGAACTTTAGTTGCGAATTCGTAGCTTCTAGGCGTTTTTGCCGACCGCCCAGATGCCTCACCAACATAATTTGAGTTATTCGGCCTTATCCTATACGAATGGTGCGAACGCATGCGTCCTATTCGAATTGATTCAGGTAGATTAATGGGGCTTTGTTGCGAAAGTAAGGCGACTACAGCGCTCGATTGTGGTTCAAGGGGCCTTGACTAGTGGTTCAGCTGGCCGAACAACTCGAAAAATGTAGGTGGGCCAACCACTCGACTGTGCGAAGTACGCGTATTCGCTCGTTTTGATGAAAACTAGGGCGCAGCCATAAGGCTGCGCCCTAGTTTACTGCGTGCCGACGCGCCCAGACGGATTGCGCTGTGCCTGGCAGGCGCTCCCGCAGATGGATCGGTTATTTTGCAAACAGGTTCTTGAGGTTGAACTCGGCCTGGACGGTGCGGAGCATGAGGTCGGTGTCGTCGAGGCCCAGGTGCTGCTCGTTGGCGTCGGCGGCGAGGGTGCCACGGCGGCGCGCCCAGTTCTCGAGCGCAGCGGGCGCGGACTCGCGGGGGAGCGAGCGCACGTCGGCGTCCAGGCTGCGGCAGATTTGGCGCGAGTCGATGACGATGATCTTGCCTGCGCGCCGTGCCTCGGCGTAACCGTCCAGATGAATTTTGAACCAGCTGTCCTCGAAGGCGGCATTATGTGCCATATAGGGATACTTCTTCATGAGCTTGAGCAGCTGCTTCTGCAGCTCCTTGTTCTCGCGGAACGGCTTTTTGCCGTCGATGTCGTCCCAGGTAATGTGATGGATGTTCGACAGCGGCACATCCTCGCCACGGTAGATGTCGGGCAGGCCGCAGTAGTGTGCTTCGGCGTCATGCGGCACGGCGTCGCTGGTGAGATCCATGATCTCCCAGCCCACGTTGATGATGTAGCCTCGTTCGGGCGCGCGACCGGTGGTCTCGATGTCGATGCCCAGCACCGTGCCTTGGATGGGCTTGCGGGCATAGGCCACGCCGAGTGCGTCGCGGTCACCGCGGATCTCTCGCATAACGGACGCGGCGGTACGCTTTTGCATCTTGCCGATGGCGGCGCAGGTGTCGGCGTCGGACAGGCCGCGCGAGAGCGTCGCGGGCGTCACGTTGCGCAGGCGCGCCTCGCCAATCTGGTCGCACAGGTCGCGGTTGCGGTCGGCCAGGTCGCGCACAGTGGCAAAGTCGAAGCCGGGGTCGCCCTCGGCGGTAAAGTACTCGGTCTCGAGCACCTTGAGGGCCTCCTCGCCCTTCTGGCGCTCGGACTCCATGGCGCCGTGGTCGCCGTAGATAAACATGGGGATAAACGGCTGACGCTCGTATTCGAGTGCTTGCGAAACATTCATATGCTGCTCCTTTGACGGGCCGCGTCGCGCGGCTCTGGGTTACTGAGTTGTGGCGAGATGATAGTTTACCATGGGCAACTATTGGCACCGCGCTCGGGACAACTACAATACCCTAGTTGACCGCTAGGACTTTTACAATGCTGCCGAAAGACACGAAAGGTTCCATCTGTCATGGATTTACTGATTGATATTCTGCTCGACGCCGGCAAGGACACGCTGTCGCTGGTGCCATTTTTGTTGGTGACGTATCTTGCCCTTGAGGCACTTGAGCACGTTGCGGGCGACCGCGTCAACGGCGCTATCAAGCGCGCCGGCGCCGCGGGTCCGGTTGTCGGATCGTTGTTGGGCATGGTGCCACAGTGCGGGTTTTCGGCCATGGCGGCGACGCTGTACGCCGGCCGCGTCGTGACGCTGGGCACGCTGGTCGCGGTTTTCCTCTCGACCTCAGACGAGATGCTGCCGCTGTTGCTTGCCGAGCAGGTTCCCGTGCAGACCATGGCGATGCTTTTGGCTTCGAAGGCGCTGATCGCGCTGGTCACGGGCTTTATCGTGGACGCCGCCGTTCGCGGGTTGCGCCGCAACGTCCGCGCGCATGCGGCGATTCGCCGCACCGTGCTGGGGACCGCGGTCAATCCGGCACACGCGAACTGCGCGCACGACGACCATACCGGGGGCGACATCATTGACGAAGTTGCCGAGGCGGGCGTAAGTGCCGATCACATCCATGAGCTGTGCGAGCGCGATCATTGCGGCTGTGACGAGGATGAGGACGAGCACGGACATGGTCACGGTCACGAACACGGCCATGAGCACGGTCACTCCCACGAGGGTGCGCCCCTCCTGTCGATCATCCGCAGCGCGATCTCGCACACTGTGCAAGTATCGGTATTCATTTTCCTGGTGACGCTGATCCTGGTTGCCGTCCTCGAGACTTTTGGCGAGTCCACGATCGAGCAGTTCCTGCGCGGCAATGAGACGCTCGCCGTCCTGGGCTCGGCGCTTGTCGGTCTGATCCCCAACTGCTCTGCCAGCGTCGTTATTACGCAGCTGTACCTCGAAGGTGCGCTGCAGCTGGCGCCGATGCTCGCTGGCACCCTCATTTCCGCCGGCGTGGGCTACCTGGTGCTGTTCCGCACCAACCGCAGCGCCCGCGAAAACGCCCTGTTTCTGGTTATGATGTACGTCATCGGCGCCGGCTGGGGACTCGTTCTCTCCGCCTGTGGCTTCTAGGTAGATTTTTAGGCATGTCCCAAAAATCTACCTTGTTTAGCGTAACAGTTCGGTGAGGTTGCGTTTAAAGCGGGCGCGGTCCTCGCTGGTGAAGGCTGCCGGACCGCGGGTGCGTCCCCCGGCGCGGCGCACCTTCTTTTCCTCGTGACGAATAAATAGCTGCATATCGATGGTGGCTTTGTCGTAGACGCGCCCGCGCGCGCCGATGGCGGCGGCTTCGCGTCCGAGCGCCATGCTCGCCAGGCCTATGTCCTGCGTCACGACCACGTCGCCAGCCCGCAGGCGCTCGACAATGGCAAAGTCGGCGCTATCGGCTCCCACGCTCACATCGAGCGTCGTGACCCAAAAGCCCCGACGTTCATGCTCGGCGTCGCGCGGATCGTCGCGGCGAATGTGGCATTCCAGGTTCTGCGTGCTGTTGCCGGCGATAACGACGGCGACGCCCGCCCTTCGCGCGCAGTCGATCGACTCGCGCGTGACCGGGCAGGCGTCGGCATCAATAAAAAGCGTCTTTGGCATCTAGCGCACCAGTTTGCCAAATTGAATGGCGCGAATAATCAGCGTCACGCCAAACACCAGCAGCGCGGCACCGCTAAAGAGGACGAGCATCGTGGCCGACCACAGCGGATAGATAAACACGAACATGCCCGCGATGATGGAGAGTGCGCCGCTCAGGATGGCGAGGGCGCGGTTGGCGGAAAGCTCGGATTCCAGAATCGACATGACGCCCTCGACGATCCAGCCAAAGCCGGCGACGACCACTACAAGCGTGGTGAGCGTCGCGGTCGAGAAGGCCTGGTTGCGCAGAATCACCACGCCGCCCAGAATAATGAGCAGGTTGGTGATGATGTTCGTAACGCGCCAACCGGTGGGCAGCAGCGGCTCGAAAACAGCAGTAAACAGCCTGATCGCGGCCGTGATCACAAAGTAGAAGCCCAAGACGGTCGTTAGGAAGATGAGGGACTTGGCGGGCGCAAACAGCAGTGCGATGCCGGTGACGAGCGCCAGGACGCCCGTGATGGCGTAAATCCAGCGCACGGCCTTGACAGCCTTGCCTGCCATGCTGTTCTCGTCAAATCCAAACGCGCTCGATTGCTTGTCATCGTTCTTAAAGATGCCCATGATGTCTCCTTTCCGTGCGGCGTAAGCCGTGGCTCTTGCAACCAGTATCGCCCAAGGGCGCCGGCGTGTGGGACGAGGAGGGCGAATTGCCTCCCCATCTTCCCGAATCGTTACTTTTGTCCCCGCTTTGGTGAGGAGTGTTCAACGGCTGTGGAACATTATGCCGTTGAGTGTAATTGCCTACGTTTTGGGTTAGATTCTCCTAAGAACAATTGCCCGAAATTGGGGGGGTCCCTATGAACGAAACAGTTCCCACGGCGCCGGTAAGCGCTGAGTCGATGGCAAAGCAGGGTTGCGAAAAGCTTGGCCTGGACACGTTTGACGCGCTGGTCCGCCGCGCCCGCACGTGCCGCCGCTTTGACGAGTCCATGCGCGTGCCGCGTGAGTTTTTGCTCGAGCTGGCGGAGCTGGCGCACCTGGCTCCCTGTGGCGCCAATGCTCAACGCCTGCGCTTTCATGTGGTGAGCGGTGCAGAGGACTGCGCGTGCGTATTTGATGAGCTCGCGTGGGCCGGTGCGCTCAAGGACTGGCCGGGCCCTGCCGAGGGCGAGCGCCCAACCGGCTACATCGCGATTCTTGCCGAGCGCGCTGTTCCGGGTAAGCCTGCCGCGCCCATCACCGAGGTCGACACCGGCATTGCCGCCCAGACGATGATGCTCGCCGCTCGCAGCGCCACGCCCGAGGTGGCGGCATGCATGTTCAAGGCCTTTACGTCCCGCGCAATCGACGCCATGGGGCTCGATAATGACAGATACGAGCTCAAACTGATCATGGCTTTTGGCGTGCCAGCCGAGACACAGGTGATCGACGCGATCGACTCCAACCCGGACGGCTCTATCAATTACTGGCGCGATGAGGCGCAGACGCATCACGTGCCTAAGCGTCCGCTTGCCGACGTGCTGCTGTAGTTGCGCGTCGTTGCGGCGCGATCAGGCGGTAAAACCACCACAAAGGCGCCTGTCCCCTTTGTGGTGGTGCGAGGGGAGGGCGTGTGGCCGATCTGTATTTGGTGCGGCATGGGCAGACCGAGCTCAATGTGAAGAACATTTTGCAGGGCTGGCACGATTCGCCGTTGACGGCGCGCGGGCGCGAGCAAGCGCTGGCGACGCGTGCGGCGTTCGAGGACCGCGGCGTGACCTTTGACCATGTGTACTCGTCTCCGTTGGGGCGGGCGCGGTGTACGACAGAGCTTATCGTTGGCGAGGGTCGTTCCATAGAGCTGGTCGATGAACTGCGCGAGTGGCATTTGGGTTCGTTGGAGGGCACATCAAACTGCGAGATGCCGGCGCAACCCTGGGGCGATTATCCGGTTGCCTTTGGTGGCGAGTCGGAAAGTGAGCTTCGCGCACGTATGGTCGCGGTGCTATCCCGCATCATGGCCCGGCCCCGGCACGACTGCGTGTTGGCCGTCTCCCACGGCTCAGCCTGCCAGGAGTTTCTTAGATGCGTGACTGGCGGGGGAGAACAACCCGACAACGGCGCCGTGCTTCATTTTGGCTATCGCGACGGGGCGTTTTCGCTCTTGGGCTGGTAACAAACGAAAGGACCCCTATGAATAAAGACCTGTATCTGGTCCGTCACGGACAGACGATATTTAACCTCAAACGCATTATTCAGGGCTGGAGCGACTCGCCGCTCACGCAGCTGGGCTGCGACCAGGCGGCGCGCGCCGGCATGTTTTTGCGCGCGCGTGGTGTTGAGCCCGACCACGCCTACACCTCAACGCTGCATCGCACCGAGCAGACTATCGCCAACCTGTGGCCGGGCCTTGCCTACGAGCGCCTGGACGGCCTGCGTGAGTGGTTCTTTGGCGACTTTGAGGCCGAGCGCGTGATGCTCATGCCCGAGCGCCCGTGGCGCGATTTCTACCGCCAGTTTGGCGGCGAGGGGCAGATGCAGGTGCGCGAGCGCATGGTGGCGACGCTGACCGACCTCATGCAGCGTCCGGACCACTCGTGCGTCCTCGCGGTGAGCCATGCCTCTTCCATTAAGGAGTTTTTGGACCACGTGAGGGGCGCGGCGGCCGACGAGCGCGACCGCGTTCCGGGCAATTGCTCGGTGTTGCACTTTGCGTTTGATGATGCGACGGATACGTTTGAACTGGTCGAGATCTTTATGCAGGAGGACTACGCGCGCGAGCTGGGGCTTGAGCCGCTCGTGGCGGCAGCAGGCCCGCAGCGGGGATAGCGTTAGAACCGCGCGACCTGGTGGGTGAGCAGGCCCATCGGGACCTGCGGCGCGGCGCCACCGACCTGCGCGGCGGGGAAGAGTACGGCCACGGTGAAGTTGAACGGCTCCTTGCCGGTGTACGTTCCGGCGGCACGGGCCTCATCGGCCAGCAGCTGCGACGCCACGGTCAGAGCTGCGGCGTAGGCGGGGTCGTCGGCCAGTGCCGACTCCGGTGCCTGATCGAGCATGGCACGGATGGCGGCAACGGCGTCCTCGCGCTTGACCTCCCACACACGGTGCGTAATGCCGGCGGGATCGGTGACGGCATAGAGCGAAGCGCCCTCTTTGGCAGCGCCCAGGATGATATCCATGACGGGAGAGGCTTCGTAGGCGAGCGACACGGGGCGCGGCTGCACCTTGAGCTCGGCGATTGCGCACGCTGCGCCGAGTGCGTCGACGCTCTCGGTACCAGCCTCGTCGCTGCCCGCCAGCACGTTAACCGGGCAGATTGCCACGACGCCCGTTACGCGTCCCGGCTCTCCCGAACACTCGTACACGTAGTATGCCGCGCCTGGATCCTTGAGCATGAGCCCATCGGCGATCGCGCCGCGCAGGGCTTCGTTGTCGCTCAGGATGCCGCCTATCGCAGGTAGCGCTTCGAGCACGCGGTCCTGAGCTGGGCGGATGCAGGGAAACGGAAGTGCTTTCATGGACGGTCCTAACGCGCGAGTCGGTTTGTTCGCGGCTTATTATGCCCCAACTTGGCCGCTTCCGCTCCAGAGCGTGTTGTCGACAAGCGCGATGAGCACGTTTTGGCAGCGAACGATATCGGCATGGGGCACATGTTCGTTGGGCTTGTGGGCGAGCGCGAGCGAGCCTGGGCCATAGCTCATGCAGTTGCGGTTTCCCGTCTTGCTGGCAATGACGGCAGTGTCGGTGTAGCCGGTAAAGAAGCCGACGGTCGTGTCCGTGCCCGTCGCATCGTCTGCTGTGTGCTTGAGCACGGCTAGAAGAGGAGAGCTTGGGTCGCGTTCGATGGCGGGGCGGTCGCCTGTCACGGTATAGCTGCCATGGCAGCCGGGGACCGCGGCTTCGGCGCCGGCGATGGCCTGTTCTACCATGCGCGTCGCGGCGGCCGTATCAGTCGGCGGGGTCAGGCGCATGTCGACCCAGACCTTGGCGTGGTCGGGCACGACATAGGGACGGTAGCCACCCTCAATCTGACCAAACGTGATGGTCGATGGCCCCAGCTCATCATGCACGGGCAGCGCCGCGAACGCATGGCGCAGCGCGCAGACGACCTCGGCCATGGCGGCGACGGCATCCGCGCCCTTCCAGGGCTGGCTCGCATGCGCCGTGACGCCGGTCATCTCGACCTCGAACCATGTGCGTCCCTTGTGCGCCACCTGAATCTGTCCGTCGGTGGGCTCGGTGTCCAGCACCCATTCGCGCGAGCCGACCCAGCCGGCGGCAATCGCGGCCTCGGAGCCGCGCATAAAGTCATCCTCATCGACCGAGCAGATGAGCGAAAAGCCGCGGCGGGGCAGCGCGCCATCCGCCGCCACGCGCTCGAGCGTATGGACCAGTGCGGCAATGGCGCAGGCCAGGCCACCCTTCATATCGCAGGCACCGCGGCCATAGAGTTTATCGTCACGCACGATTGCTCCGAGCGGCGGAATGCCTGCGTCCCAGCCGTCACCCAAGGTGACGGTATCCATGTGGCAGATGTAGACGAGCCGTGGCTCGTCGCTCAAACCGGGCACGGTGACCATAAGGTTGCGGCGTCCGGGGAGTACTTCGAGCTCTGCAATCTGTACGGCATCGAGCACAGGGCTATCAAGCTGCGCCAGTTGCTGCTCAATGAGCCCCTTAATGAAGTGCTCGATCTCGCCCTCATACGCGCCCGGGTCTGAGCTGTCGATCCGCACAAGCTCCTGCGCAAGCCGCCAGGCAAAGTCCTCATCAACCATATGCAACCTCACAATCAGTTTGCTATCCAAACCAATTGTAAGCCTCCTGAGAGATCCGCGATGCGCGCGCAGCAGTATTTACCGTTCGCAGGCCGAGCCAGCGCGTTTGCCGTCCAGGCGGGTTTACAAACGACGCGGTGGGTACATACCTTTCATGGACGACATGCTGTGCGACATATCTGCCTTTCGGTATCACCGGATACCTCCACAGGTCTTGGCAATAATGCCAGACCTGCCCGATTCTGCGGACGATCCGCGCAGGGAACGCCTTTGTGAGCATCCTCTCGTTGCGCATTTTCTGGGCACCCCGATACACGTTTTGGCGCAGGGCAGCTGCGGACGTAAGGGCGATCGCATTGTCAGGCATGTTTGGAACGGGGAGAGACCGTTTGGCTCCGTGCGGCAGACGGAGTTTGGCCTCGATGTCGCGTCCCCTCTCTTTACCCTGCTGACCCTGTCTTCCTCGGTCTCAAACGAGCGTCTAATCATGTGCATGTATGAGATGTGCGGCACCTTTGCCGTGTGCAAGATTGCGCCTCAAGTAAAGTTGGCACTTGAGCAGGCATATGGGGGCCGGTGGGGTGACGCACGGTTGGGCTGGGATAACGTAAAGGATGTCTCGGGGAATCCAACGGACTTGTGGAAACGACCGCCCTTGATCGAGCTCTCTGAGCTTACGGAGTACGCCAGTAAGATCCAGGGGCTCCGCGGTGCTAAATCGTTCACACGTGCCGCGAAATGCATTACGGGGGTTGTGGCATCACCGCTTGAGGTTCAAGCTTCGATGTTGTTTGGCCTTTCGAGGCTGCGCGGCGGCGAAGGGCTGCGCCTCACCAATAACGTCGAAATTCGCATGACGCGCAGTGCCCGCCTGATTTCGGAGCTCGATAGGCGCTATGCCGATATTCTGCTGGCAAATAAGGACGGCAGCCGAGAGTGCCTTGTTGAATGCCAGGGTAAAGCCATTCACGGATCCATAGAATCCAAGATCTCGGACTCCGACCGAACGACGGCGCTGCAAGCGATGGGATATCCCGTCGTTCTGATGACCTATGGTCAGCTGGCCGACCCCGATGCTTTCCGCGTGGTGATGGAACTCATCATGTCCTATCTCAATATGCCGTTGAAAGACAAGACGCCGCGGCAGCAGGAGCTCGAACGGCGTCTTCGTGAGGAGATTTTTATCGATTGGGCGGGAATGTAGCCGCGCGGGTGGAAAGCGGTCGCGTGACTAGCTTTTTGGTCACAAAAAAGGCTTTAATTTCGCCTTGAAGGGGCCTTAAAAATGCTATCTAGAATAAGTTGTTTCGGAAAATAGACAGTCAACTTGGATTTGGCATATAGAGATCAATTACTACCTACTAAAGCCCCTGATAAAGTTGTTTATCAAAGCAGGTGCGCTCAGTGATTTGGGTCTTACCGTCGATTATCCGAAAAAACTTGTTCTGGATAGCATTTTTGAAACCAGCCGGAGCAATAAAATCGGCCCCCGTTTCGTGAAAACGGGGGCCGAATGGGCTTCATGGCCTGCCTGGCAGGCTTGGTGCCGGCGCTATTTGATCACGCGCACGCGATACATCGACGGAATCTGCTTAAGCGCCTCGATCGTGCTGCTGTTCAGGTGCTCGTCGGTGTCGAACATGGTGTAGGCGTTCTCGCCGGCGGACTCGTTGGTCATGCGCTGCACGTTGGCGTTGTCCTTGGCGAGAATGGCCGTGATCTGGCCGATCATGTTGGGCACGTTGGCGTGCAGGCAGGCGATGCGGCTCGCGGCGCGCGCCTTGCCCATGCTGCAAGCGGGGTAGTTGACGCTGTGCGCGATGTTGCCGTTCTCCAGGTAATCCTTGAGCTCGCTGATGGCCATGTCTGCGCAGTTGGCCTCGGCCTCGCCAGTGCCGGCGCCCGAGTGCGTGGTGATAAACGTGTTGGGCATCTTGACGGTCTTGGGCGTGGCGAAGTCGCAGCTAAACCAGCTCAGCTTGCCCTCGCGCAGGGCAGCGTCGACGGCGTCCTCGTCAATGATGGTTTCGCGCGCGTAGTTGATGAGCACGGCGTCGGGTGCCAGCAGGTTAATCTGCTCGGTGCTGATCATGCCGATGGTGTCGGCCTTGCTGGGCACGTGCACGGTGAGATAGTCGCAGCCGCGGCAGAGGTCCTCGAGCGTGCCCACGCGTTGCACCTCGCGGCTCAGTACCCACGCGTGCTCGACGGAAATGAACGGATCGTAGCCGTAGACGTCCATGCCCAGATCGACGCAGGCGTTGGCGACCTTGGAGCCAACGTTGCCCAGGCCGATGACACCGATGCGTTTGCCCTTGAGCTCGCGGCCCACAAAGGCCTTCTTGGCTTTCTCGGCATCGACCTGGATCTTGGGGTCGTCGGCGTTGTCGCGCACCCAGTTCATCGACTGCACTACGCCGCGGCTCGAAAGCACCAGCATGCCCAGGACAAGCTCCTTGACGGCGTTGCTGTTGGCACCGGGGGAGTTAAAGACGACGACGCCCTTCTTGGCGTACTCCTCGACGGGAATGTTGTTGATGCCGGCACCGCAGCGGGCGATGGCGCGGATGCCCTCGGGCAGCTCGTAGCCGTGCAGGTCGGTGGAGCGCATCAGGATGGCGTCGGCCTCTTCGGCGGTGCTTACAAACTCGTAGCCCTCGCCAAACTCGACTTTGCCGTCTTTAGTGATGTCGTCGATGGTCTTAATCTTACGCATGGAAAAAACTCCTTAGCAGGTTTTGATGTAAACAGGGTGGTCTGAGGTGGCTGGTCGGCCCGCGTGTTGCGGGCTAGTTAGATCGCGGGCTCAAACTATGCTGCGCTTCGAAGTCCTTCATGTACGAGGCCAGTGCCTGCACGTCCTCCATGGTGACGGCGTTGTACACGCTGGCGCGCATGCCGCCGACGAGACGATGGCCCTTGACGTTTTGGATCTGGTGCTCGGCGGCGCCCGCAACAAAGGCGGCGTCGAGTTCGGCATCGCCGGTACGGAAGGTGACGTTGGCGATGGAGCGACTGTCTGTCTGCGTGGTGCCGTGGAATAGTTTACTGTTCTCGAGCAGGTCGTAGAGCAGGTTGGCCTTGGCCCAGTTGCGCTCGGCCAAGGCGGCAAGTCCGCCGGTCTGCTCAACCCAACGGAACACCTTGCCGCACACGTAGATGCCAAAGGTGTTGGGCGTGTTGAGCATGGAGCCCTTGGCGGCCTGGGTCTTAAGGTCCATGTACTGCGGCGTCTGCGCAAAGGCGGGGCCGTCGGCGATCAGGTCGTCGCGCACGATGACCACGGTGACGCCCGCGGCGCCGGCGTTTTTTTGAGCGCCGGCGTAGATGAGTCCGTAACGCTCGACGTCGAGCGGCTGCGACAAAAAGCAGCTCGAGACATCGGCGACCAGCGGCACGTCGCCGCAATCGGGCGGCTCGTGGAACATGGTGCCAAAGATGGTGTTGTTTTGGCAGATGTAGACGTAGTCGAGCCCGTCGCCCGCGGCCTCGGCGGCAATGCGCGCGTTGATGTCGGCCATGTCGGGGATGCGGTCGAAATTGGTGTCCTCGGAGCTCGCGAGCAGCACGGCCTCGCCGTACTTGGCGGCCTCTTTGTACGCCTTGTTGGCAAAGTTACCGGTCACGACGTAGCCGGCACGGCCGCGGCGCATGAGGTTCATCGGGATGCCCGCAAACTGCAGCGTGGCGCCGCCCTGCAAAAACAGGACACGGTAGTTGTCGGGGATGCTCAGCAGACGGCGCAGGGTTGCCTCGGCGTCATCGATGATCTGCTGGTACATGCTAGATCGATGGCTCATCTCGAGCACGGACATGCCGCAACCGCGGTAGTCCATCATCTCGTCGGCGATCTCGGCGAGCACGCTTGTAGGTAGCGCGGCCGGGCCAGCTGAGAAGTTGTGCACACGTGCCATCTTCTAGTTCCCCTCGTAGTCGTTTGAACGTTCGGGATACTTTAGCACAGTGGAGCGCCAGGCGCGACCGTATCACGGTAAAACTCGAGTGCGCCGCTATGATTTACAGTATGGTTACATGGGGGAGAGGTGACCTTACCTGATGGCTCGCATCCGGTCTGCCTCTGCTTTTGCCTGCTTCCAAGGACGCACGCGGCCGTTCACCAGGTCAGCGTAGCCGCGAGCGATGGAGTGCTGGATGCGAGCTTCGCGTTCCTGAATGGCGGCAAGCGCGCGTCTGCTTGTCATAGGCCTCAGCATCCATGACGACAAGCGACGCCGATCCGTTTTTAGCTAGGTAGACGGGCTCTTTGGTCTTGTGATAAATATCTGCAATGGAGCCAAAGTTGCGTTGCAGATCGGATATGGGCTTTACAACGGGCATATGAAACCCCTTACATAGAATCATATGTATACTATTTCTAATCAGCCTGATGATGAGCATCCTTCAGAGTATATCGAACAAGTGGACGATCTTTATGCTTACGAGGAGGAGGCAAGTAAACTTCGGGGCTCCCTTGATTGTCATTTTCATTGCAACAGCCTCAGGACTCAGCGCAACGCGTTGCGCTGAGTCCTGAGGCGCGAATCCG